>DASZWQ010000054.1 GCA_035546535.1 Pirellulales bacterium
ATGGGTATCGTTCTCGTAGACGGCCGGGAAGTAAGCGTGGGCGACCACGAGCGCTTAAACGGCATTCAGGCCGCCGAGCGCGCCGGCGTCGAGATTCCGCACTACTGCTGGCACGCGGGGCTGACGGTCGTGGCCAGTTGCCGGATGTGCCTGGTCGAGTCGGGCACGAAGAACCCCGATACCGGCGCCATTTCGATGATGCCCAAGCTGGTGCCCGCCTGCCAGACGCCCGCCAAAGACGGCACGGTGTTCGTCACCGATAGCGAGAACGTGCGCAAAGCCCGGGCCATGGTCGAAGAGGACCTGCTGATCGATCATCCGATCGACTGCCCGATCTGCGACAAGGCGGGGGAGTGCCGGCTGCAGGATTATCACTTCGAGCACGGGCAGAACGAGCGCCGCGCGGACATCCGCCCGTTCACCAGTCGCCGCCGCGACATGGGCGACACGGTCACGCTGTTCGTCGATCGTTGCGTGATGTGTACGCGGTGCGTGCGATTCACGCGCGAGATCAGCGGTACCAGCGAACTGATGGTGATCAACCGCGGCAGCCACGAAGAGATCGACGTTCTGGCCGGCTTTCCGCTGGACAACAAGCTCTCGGGCAACGTCGTCGACCTGTGCCCGGTGGGCGCGCTGGGAGACAAGGATTTCCTCTATCAGCAGCGCGTGTGGTTCCTCAAGCAACACGCGGGCGTGTGTACCGGTTGCTCGACCGGCTGCTCGATCACGGTTGAAGAGAATCAAGATCACGTGTGGCGGCTGAAGCCGCGCGAGAACCCACACGTCAACAAGTGGTGGATGTGCGACGATGGGCGCTACGGATACCACCACGTCCACAGCCCCGCGCGGCAAGTCGGCTTACGGAAGTTGGAAGACGAGGTTTACGCCAACATCGAGTGGGCGGCGCTTCCGGCCGAATTGCAAGCGAGCCTGGTCGCAGTGGGCCGATTGGCCGCGGTGTTATCTCCGCACTTGACGGTCGAAGAAGCCTACCTGCTGGCCAAGTACATTCGCGGCATTGATGCCGGCGCGGTGATCTCGGTCGGGCCGGTGCCGGTCGTCGGTGAGGAGGAAACGTTTAAGAACGGCTTCACGATTCGCGCTGAGAAGGCCCCCAATCGCCGCGGCGTGGAAGAGGTTGTCAAGCACTTTGGCGGTCACATGAAGTTCGAGGAGCTTCTTGCCACGCTCGACGGTGGCGAGATTCGCGCCGCATGGGTTACAGGCGGCTACCCCTCGGCCTGGCACGATGCCGAATTGGCTGAACGATTCTCCGATCTCGACGTGCTCGTCGTGCAGGATATGTTCGATTCGCCGTTGTGGAACCGGGCGACCTACCAGGTGCCCGGCGGTTCATTTGCTGAACGCGACGGCTCGTACGTCAATCACGCCGATCGCCTGCAGCACGCCCGCTGGGCCGTCCGCCCGCCGACCGGCGCGTGGGTCGAAGGGCCCTTGTATTGGCGGCTGCTGCAGCGCCCGGGCATGTACAACTCGCGCAAGGTGCTGGATGAAATTGCGGCCGAGATTCCGTATTTTGCCGTGGCCGCGGATGAGATTCCAGAAACCGGCGTCGATCTGAAGATCAACCAACTAGCCGCCGCACAGACTTAGGAGCGATTCGGACACCGACGAAACGTCAAACGCCAGACAGCGTCTCACCCCTCACCTAACCTCTCCCCTCAAGGGGAGAGGGATAAGAAGAGAGGCCCGCCGCTACAAAAAACGGACTGCCCCGCACGGATTACTGGTTACCGACTACCGACTACTGACTACTGACTACCGACTACTGACTACCGACTACTGACTACTGACGACTCTTACTGCCCACTGCCCTCTGCCGACTGCCCTCTCATTCATGACGTCCATCGAAATCACCATCGCGATCGTCAAGATTGCCTTGATGCTCTTTGCGCTGCTGACCGCCGCGGCGTACCTGGTGCTTTTGGAGCGCTGGATCGCGGCCTGGGTGCAGGACCGCATCGGCCCCAATCGCGTCGGCATCCCACTGACGAAGATCAAGATGTTCGGGCTTGGGCAGCCGTTGGCCGACGGCCTGAAGTTCATCTTCAAAGAAGAATACACGCCGGCCCACGTCGATCGGTTTCTCTACACGCTCGCGCCGATTTCGATCCTCGTGGCGGCGATTCTGCCTTTCGCCGTGATACCGTTCGGCAGCATGCTGCCGGCTTTCGACGTCGGCGGTGAGCCGATTCAGGTGCAATTGATCCTGGCACCGCAGATCGACGTGGCCATGATCTTCGTGTTCGCGATGGGGAGCGTGGCCGTGTACGGCGTGATCCTGGGCGCCTGGGCCAGCAATAACAAGTACAGCTTCCTGGGCGGGTTGCGCTCGAGCGCGCAGTTGATCGCCTATGAATTGCCGCTGGGGCTGGGCATCCTGGGCGTGGTGCTGGCCGCCGGATCGCTACGACTCGAGGACATTATCGAGCAGCAAGCCACGACCGGAACCTGGAACATCCTCATGCAGCCCTTGGGGTTTTTGGTGTTCCTGATCGCGTCGTTCGCCGAGAGCGCCCGGTTGCCGTTCGACCTGCCCGAGGCCGAGCAGGAATTGATCGGCGGTTACCACACCGAGTATTCGGGCCTGCGGCTGCTTTTGTATTTGATCGCTGAATTTCTGCACATGGTCACCGCGGCGTTCCTGATCACGATCTTGTTCTTCGGCGGCTGGCACCTGTGGGGCATCACCGGCAGCGGCGAAGATCCGGTCACCTGGGTCACGGCCTTGCTGCGCGTCATCGTGCTGTTGACGAAGGTGATGGGCGTGATCCTGTTCTTCATGCTGGTGCGGTGGAGCTGGCCGCGCTTCCGCTTCGACCAGCTGATGTCGCTGGCCTGGAAGGTGATGCTCCCCTTGGGCATGGTGAACCTGGTGATCGTGGCCGTGGTGTCGGAGTACCATCCACAGGTCTTGGGCGCGCTGGGCGGCAGCCAAACGGCGCTCGTGGCCGTGATGTGGGCCCTGGCGATCGCGGCGTGGTTGGTCGCCGGTTTCGTCGCCCCCTTGTCGACCGACAATCGTCCCCGCTTCGAGGCTGTCGACCGACTATGACGGATACGAAAAGCACAAACTGCCGGAGGGCCGCGCGATGAAGCCGAACGATCCGGCCGTGAAATGGGTCGAAGAGCCGCAGTTGGGGCTGGCGGGCAAGATGTATTTGCCGCTGTTCCTGCAGGGGCTCACGACGACCACGCGCCATCTGTTCTCGCCGAAGATCACGGTCAGCTTCCCGGAAGTGAAGCCGAAGATTCGCAATCCGCTCATCTATCGCGGCGTGCATCGCTTGAACAAGGACAGTCAGGGGCGCGTGAAGTGCGTGGCCTGCTTCCTGTGCGCCACGGCTTGCCCGGCGCATTGCATCGATATCGTGGCTTCGCCCAGCCCCTGGCCCGACCGCGAAAAGTACCCCGAGAGCTTCACGATCGACGAGCTGCGCTGCATTTACTGCGGCATGTGCGAAGAAGCCTGCCCGGTGGACGCGATCGAGCTGACCAGCTTGTTCGATCTGACGGGCCGCAGCCGCGAGGAAATGATCTTCGATAAAGAGAAGTTGCTCAGCGTGTTCGACCAGACCAAGGATGCCGAGCCGATGCAATCGACGGCCGTCGGAGGCACGCTGTGACGCAAGCGCAAAGCGTACTCCTGTTGGCCACGGTGCTGGCCGCCGCCGGGTTGTGGCTCCTCCTGCCGCGCGGTGGGCAGATCGGGCGCAAGCTGGGCATCGTGCTGGCCCTGGTCAGCTTGGGTCTGTTCGCGTCGCGATTGCCGCACCTGGCCAAGACTTCGATCGAAGAAATCGTCTTCTGGATGCTGGCGTCCGTGACGATCATCGCCGCCACCTGCGCCGTCACGCTTCGCAGCCCCGTGTACTGCGCCATCTGGTTTGCGATGACGCTCCTGGGCACCGCCGGACTGTTTTTGTTCCAGGGCGCGCAGTTTCTCGGCGTGGCGACGATCGTGGTGTACGCCGGCGCGATCCTGGTGACGTTCCTGTTCGTGCTGATGCTTGCGCAGCCGCAAGGGCACGCCTATTATGACCGCGTCAGTTGGGAGGCGCTCGTTTCGGCCGCCGTCGGCGCCGTGATGATCGGCATCCTGTCGATGGTCATTGGCGATGCCTTCTCGCCGCATGCTGCCGTCGCCGAAGACTCCGCGCAAGCCACGCCGGTTTACGAGTACCATCCCGGCATCGAAGATCCGATCGCGGGTCGTGACGTGCCGCAGCGCCAGGACGAAATTCTCTCGGACCGCCACATGGATCATCTGGGTGCACAGCTTTTCAGCCGGCACCTGATCGCCGTGGAAGTGGCGGGCACGATGCTCTTGGCCGCGCTGGTCGGCGCCGTGGCGATCGCCATTCAAAGCAAGCCCATGCCGCGCCCGGCAGGAGGATCGCGCCATGGGTGAGCTGCAACTTCTGCAAAGTTACCTGGTCGTGGGGGCGATGCTGTTTTCGATCGGCCTGGTTGGCGTGCTCACGCGGCGGAACATGATCATCATGTTCCTGGCCGTGGAAATGATGCTGCAAGGCGTCTCGATCAGCCTGGTCGCGTGGAGCCGGTTCCACAACGATTGGGGGGGCCAGATCCTGGTGATCTTTATTCTCACCGTGGCAGCTTGCGAAGCGGCGATTGCCCTGGTGCTGGTGCTGATGCTGTTCTATCGCAGCGGTCGGCTGGATATCGCTGCGTGGCAGCATTTGCGCGAATCGAACCAGGGGGCCTTCGTCGATGCCGAACTGCCCGAGGCCGAGGTGGAAGAACCGCAGTGGCCGGCCCTGACGCCCTCGGGCGTGGAACCGCCCGCGCCTGCCGAACCCGTGGTACACCGCACACATGTCTGAAGACGACAGAATCAAGACGTTGATGGTGCTGATCCCGGCGATGCCTCTGGCGTCGACGCTGATCACGGCCGCGCTTGGCCGCTCGGTGCTGCGCACGCGGGCCCACCTGCCGACAATCTTTGCGTTCGTCACGTCGTTCGTGCTAAGCCTGTTTTTGCTCTTGGATGTTCGCACGCGCGTCAACGACATGCACGCTGCCGAAGCAGCCGGCAAACCAACCGCGATCGGCGTCGAGGTGTGGCACACGCTGTGGACCTGGGCCTCGATCCCGGGCGAATACCATCGCACGGATGTTGACGTCGATGGCGGCCCGGCGCCGGCCGACGTGGCCGGGCACGATTTCGATTACGTGATCGACGTCACGCTGCGGGCCGATCCGCTCACGGCAATCATGCTGTGCATGGTAACGTTCGTCTCGTCGCTGGTGGCAATTTACGCCGCCGGCTACATGCACGACGATCGCGGCTACTGGCGATTCTTCACGTACGTTTCGCTGTTCGTGTTCTCGATGACGATGCTGGTTTCGGTCAGCAATTTCGTCTTGCTGTACGTGTTCTGGGAAGCGGTGGGGGTGTGCAGTTACCTGCTGGTCGGCTTCTGGTACGAGAAGCCCAGCGCCGCGGCCGCCGGTAAGAAGGCGTTCCTTGTGAATCGCGTGGGCGACTTTGGCTTCGCGATCGGCCTGTTCCTGATTTGGATCACCTACGGCACGCTGAACTTTCACGATACGCCGGCCGCCGACGGCACGGCCGCGGTTGCCGGCATCCTGGGACAAACCCGTCTGGCCGATCCGGCCTTGTATGTTGGTGGCGGCGTCGGCCTGGCGATTTGCCTGTGCTTGCTGACCGGGGCCTGCGGCAAAAGCGCGCAGTTTCCGCTGCACGTGTGGTTGCCCGACGCCATGGAGGGCCCCACGCCCGTCAGCGCCTTGATCCATGCCGCCACGATGGTCACGGCCGGCGTGTACATGATCGCTCGCTGTACGCCTTTGTTCGTTGCGGCGCCTGAGTCGCAGGAATTCGTGGCCGTCATTGGCGGATTTACGGCACTGCTGGCCGCGCTGATCGCCGTCACGCAAACCGATCTCAAGCGCGTGCTCGCCTATTCCACGATCAGCCAGTTGGGCTACATGTTCCTGGGATTGGGCGTCGGCACGCTGGCCGGGATTTCCGCCGGCATGTTCCACCTGTTCACGCACGCCTTCTTCAAGGCGCTCTTGTTCCTGGCCGCCGGTAGCGTCATGCACGCCATGGGGGGCGTGATCGACATGCGCCGCTTCAGCGGCCTGCGCCGCTTGATGCCCACCACGTTCTGGACCTTCTGGTTCGGGGCGCTGGCTTTGTCGGGCGTGTTCCCGTTCGCGGGCTTTTGGAGCAAGGACGCCATTATCGGCGCCGTGGGCGATCGCGGCGCGCACTCCGAACTGTATAGCGTGCTGTTTTGGGCGTCGCTGTTCACGGCCTTCTTGACGGCGTTCTATACGTTCCGCGGCTTGTTCCTGACGTTCTACGGCCGCGAGCGCGTTCCCCCCGAGGCCGGACATCATGCGCATGAATCTCCTTCGGTGATGACGTTCCCGTTGATGGTGCTGGCCGTTTGTGCGCTGGCCGTGGGGGCGGTGTTCGAGTGGCACCACGCGTTTGCCCACTTTCTGGGGAGCACGCCTTCGTTGGCGTACGCGGGCATTCAGCCATCGCCCGAAGTTCATGCACCGCACGAGCATGGCCATTTGGGGCTTGCGCTATTCAGCACCGTGGTCGCTCTGACGGGCGTAGGCCTGGCCGCCTACTTCTACTTGGGCGATCGCAAAGCCATTGATCGCTTGACCCGGCTGATGAAATCGCCGCTGGGGCTGAAGCTGTATCAACTTTCGTCCGGCAAGTTCTACATCGACGCGATCTACAACCTGTTCATCGTCTGGCCGCTGCGCACGCTGGCCGCGGTGAGCTCCTGGTTCGATCGCTGGGTCATCGACGGAATCGTGAATCTCTGCGGCCAGGTGCCGATCGTGGGCGGCGCGATCTTGCGTTCGCTGCAGTCGGGCATGGTGCAGTTTTACGCCCTGGTGATGGTGCTGGGGACCTTGGTATTGATCGGAACCTTGTTCCTCTGGCCGACAGGATGACGCGCGCGTGAACTGGTTGCTGGCTACTGTATTGCTGCCGCTTGCTGGAATTGCCCTGATCTGGGTGTTCGGCGATTCCTCGCGCGGGCCGGCACGCATGATCGCGCTTGTGACCAGCCTGGTCACGCTGCTCATGGCCGCGGGCATCGTCAAATCGTACGTCGACCATCACAATGCCGCGGCGGTGGAAGCAGCGGCGAACGAATCGATCGACATGTCCGATAGCTTTGCCGACAGCGGAAGCACCGCGCCCGTCGACCGCGGCGTGCCGTCGTTCGATCGGCCCTGGATCCACGCGTATGGCGTGGAAGTGCGATTTTCGCTGGCCCTCGACGGTCTGAGCGTGTGGCTCTTCGGGTTAAGCGCGCTCTTGGTGCTGACCAGCGTGCTTGTGAGTTGGGAGGCGATCGACGACCGGGCGCCGACCTTTTACGCGCTGTTGTTGCTGCTCGAAACCGGCATGCTGGGCGTCTTCGCGGCGCGTGACGTGATCCTGTTCTACGTCTTCTTCGAGTTCACGCTGATCCCACTCTTTTTCTTGATCGGTATCTGGGGTTACGAGGACCGCCGCTACGCCGCCATCAAATTCTTCGTCTTCACGCTGGCCGGCAGCTTGTTCACGTTCCTGGGCTTGCTGGCCATCGTGCTGTGGAACTTCTATCACGCCAGCCAAGGCGTGCTCGATTTCTCGTTCGACGGCGTGATGACGGCGCTGGCCGTCGACCCGATTCCAGAGTCGCTGCAGATCTGGATTTTCCTGGCACTGTTCGCCGGCTTTGCCGTGAAAGTGCCGCTCTTTCCGGTCCACACCTGGCTGCCACTGGCGCACACGCAAGCGCCTACGGCGGGCAGCGTGCTCCTGGCCGGCATTCTGCTCAAGGTCGGCTCCTACGGCTTTGTGCGCTTTAACCTGGCCATGCTTCCGGACGCCTCGATCGTCTGCATGCCGTGGCTGCTGGGCCTTTCGGCCGCTGGCATCGTGTACGGCGCGCTCGTGGCCCTGGCGCAAAGCGATATGAAACGCATGATCGCCTACTCCAGCGTCAGCCACTTGGGCTTTTGCATGTTGGGCGTTTTCTCGCTCAACCGCTTGGGCGTTCAGGGCGGTGTGCTGCAAATGATCAACCACGGCCTGTCGACCGGCGGGCTGTTCGCCATCATCGGCATGATGTACGAGCGCTACCACACCCGCGAGATCAGCGACTATGGAGGCTTGGCGCGGCGCACGCCGATTTTGGCCTTCTTCATGCTCGTGTTCACGTTCTCCAGCATCGGCGTGCCGGGCCTGAATGGCTTTTCCGGCGAGTTCTTGCTCCTCAGCGGTGCTTTTCAGCGCGGCTGGGCCGAGGCGCCGGCCGCCTGGTCTCTGGCCGGGCGCGTATTCTCCGTGGCCGCGGTGTCGGGCGTGATCCTGGGTGCCTGGTACATGCTGTGGCTCGTGCAGCGTGTGTTTTTTGGTCCGCTCCACGAGCCCGCGCACGAAGGCGCGCATCATGAAGTACACGATTTGAACTTCCGCGAGATTTGCGCCCTGGTGCCGCTCGTGGTGTTTGTTTTCTGGATCGGCCTGGTGCCGCAGCATTTCTTGCAGCCGATGGCGAACTCGCTCGATCCGGTGGCCGATAAGATCGCCGCCAAAATTGATGCGAACGACGCGCCCGAAAATCGTCCGCTGCTCGCCCGCGAGCACGCGGGTTCGATCGTGCGGAAGGAGGTGGCGCGTGTCGACTGAAACCGTTTTCTGCCTGATGCCCGAAATGGTGCTGGTGGCCGCCGCCACGCTGATTTTCCTGGCCGGTGTTTTTATCCCCGGCCGGGCCGTCTGGTCGGCGATTGCCGCGGGCGCCGTGGTGCTGGCCGGATGGATGCTCTACGGCCAGTACACGAATCTTTTCTGGGCCGGCGGCCATCCGGTGCGCGACGCGGCGGCGGCCGAGATGGAGCGAGCCGAGACGGGAGCACCTGCGCCTGAATACCCGGCCGAGCCGATCCTGTCGGTCGCCCTGGCGGGCCCGCTCAAGGTCGATCTGTTCAGCCAGTACGTGCGCTGGTTGGTGCTGGTCGTGGCGCTCGTGCTGGTGCTGATGTCGCTGCAACTCGCGCCCGACGTGCAAGTGCCAGAATACTTGGGCACGCTGCTCCTGGCGGTCGCCGGCATGATGATCGTCGCGTCGGCCCAGGAGCTGGTGCTCTTGTTCGTCGGGCTGGAGCTGATTTCGATTCCGACCTACATCCTGCTTTACCTGGGGCGTCGCACGGTCGAGTCACAGGAAGCGACGGCCAAGTACTTCTACCTCAGCATCCTGTCGTCGGCCATAACGTTGTACGGGTTCAGCTTCTTGTACGGAGCCGGCGGCTCGACCGAACTGGCGCGCATTCAGGAAGCTCTGGGCAACATCGACGAAACGAGTGGCATGCTGTGGTTCGCGCGGCTGGCGCTGGTGTTGATCTTCGCCGGCCTGTGCTTCAAGGTCACGGCCGTGCCGTTTCACTTTTACGCGCCGGACGTCTATCAGGGAACCACGGCCACGAACGCGACGGTGCTCTCGGTATTGCCGAAATTGGGCGGTCTGGTCGTGCTGGTGCGCATCGTGCTCGTGGCCATGCCGGGCTTTGAAACCTACGCCTGGCAGATCGCCCTGGTGCTGGCTCTGCTGACCATGACGCTCGGCAACGTCGTGGCCCTGTGGCAGGACAATGTGCGCCGGCTGTTGGCCTATTCGTCGATCGCCCACGGCGGCTACATGCTGATCGGCCTGGCGGTGGCGTTTGCGGCGGGCAGCGGGGCGGACGCGGCGACCGGCTTTGACGGCATCGGCGCCATGCTCTTCTACATCACCGTCTATGCACTGGCGACGGCCGGTGCCTTTGCCACGATTGTCTACCTGGGGCGCGATGATCGGCCGATCGAAAACGTCGATGAATTGGCCGGCGCGGCGCGGGCGTATCCGTGGGCCGGCATCTCGATGGCCATCTTCATGTTCAGCCTGACGGGCATTCCACCGCTGGCCGGCTTCTGGGGGAAGCTGAATCTTTTCGCGGGCGCCCTGAGCGTTCGTCCGCCGAACGCCGATGCTGCCGCCCCGCGCGAGTGGTTCTTGTTCCTGGCCGTGATCGGCGTGCTGAACGCCGCGATTTCGGCCGGCTACTATTTGCGCATCGTGGGCGTGATGTACTTCCGCAGTTCGTCGCGTGAGCTGAAAGCGCAAGCCGCTTGGGGCCCGGGCGCGGCCATGCTTCTGTGCGCGGCGCTGGTGGTCCTGGTGGGCCTGCAACCCAATCCCGTGCAAGTGGGCGCCAATGCCGCGGCCCAATCGGCCCGATTGCCGGGGACGCCCTTTGCGGCGCCGGTGGCGGCGACGGGCAATGCCGATGCCGCCGAATACACATCAAGTGTCGCGGCAGCGGCGGCTGGGCAGTAGCGCTCGTTCGACCGCGGCCACGGCCGCGCGCTGTACCTGGCGTCCGAGACCCCGCAACTTCGGCTGCTCGTCACTCCGAGGAAGGGGACGTTCCCGCGGGCCGAATGCGGTCAGGGTCCGTGCGCCAGATCATGTACGAGTAAACGACGAGCCACACGAGCATCAAGATCCCGACGCCGATCACAACGATAAGAGATGTCGGGCCGGGAATGAATCCTACGGCGATCAACATCAGGCCCAGAATGATGAACAACCGGCCGGCCAGTCGATGAGTCTTGTTCCAGGACTCCCGGCTCGAGAGCGTCCATGGCGTGCGCACGCCGACGAACCAGTTCGGGCGAATCTTGCCGGCCACGTTGCCGAGCACGCAGAACACGATGCCAACAGCCGCCGGAGTGAGTAACTGCATATCGACACGAAAGCCGAAGCCGGCTAGGAGCATGCACGCATAGAAGAAGGCCAGCATCGCCAGGATTGCCGTACGAATCAGCGCATAGGTCTTGGCGAAGCTTTCGTAATTCGCGCGGCCGGGGTCGATGCGCGGGAGGAAGAGCAACAGCAAGTAGATGCCCGCTGCGACAATTGGCATCACGAACAGCGCTTCGAATCTGCCGCCGTAGCGATCGACTTCGCCGGCGAGGTTCCAGTGAACTGGAAGACGCTCCGGCGCAAGCGGCCAGACAGCTACGGCCACGGCCAACATCGCCAAAATCACGACGAGTTGCGGGATTTCCCGGCGGTAACTGGTTTGCATGGGGAGGCCTTCTTTCGCTGACTGCCGACGTTAAAAATCTCGAGCACGGCCGCGACCGTTTCGTCGACGACCGACATGTTCAGACTGTAGACGATCGTGGTGCCCCGTTTCTCGGCCAGAATCAACCCTGCGTGCTTTAGAACGGTGAAATGTCCGGAGAGCGTCGATCGCGCGAGCGGGAACCGGTCGGCAATTTCGCCGGCCGTCATATCGCGTCGCCGCAAGAGGCGAAGAATCTCGCGACGCGTCGGATCTACGAGGGCCTGAAATGCTTCGTTCATCGAGAAAGGACCTGAGCGCCTATATGTCGGTATTTCGCCAACTACCGAAATTATAGCCCGCCGATACGTCGCCGTCGAGTGGGGGCCCGTATTTGCCGGGTAGATATTTGGATTCTCAGCGAACTTTCGCCGGGGGCCACTTGTCCGTCGTTCGCCCGGAGGAGGATACTTAGAGGCGTCTTGCAGCCGTTGCTCTTTGCGAAGGAGCCTTTCCCTGAGACCGCCGACTTTCCAGGATGTACTGGCCGCGCAAGAGCGCATTCGGCCGTACCTCGCGCCCACGCCGTTCTATTCCTACCCGGCGATGAATGAGCTGTTGGGCGCGACCGCATTCATCAAGCACGAGAACTATCAGCCGGTCGGCGCCTTCAAGGTGCGCGGCGGGGTGAATCTCGTCTCGCAGCTTTCGGACGAGGAGGGCAAGCGCGGGCTGATCGCGGTCTCCAGCGGCAACCATGGACAATCCGTGGCCTACGCGGCGCGGCTGTTCGGCGTCAGCGCGCGCATCGTCGTCCCGCGCGAGGCTAACCCCGGCAAGGTCGCGGCCATGCAAGGCATGGGGGCCGAGGTGATTTTTCACGGCGCCAATTTCGACGAGGCACGGGCGCATTGCGAGGCCCTCGCGCGCGAGCATGGCTATCGCTACGTCCATTCCGGCGACGAACCGCTGTTGATCGCGGGCGTGGCGACCGAAACGCTCGAGATGCTGTCGGACCAGCCCGATCTGGCGGCGATCTTCGTCCCCATTGGCGGCGGCAGCGGCGCGGCGGGCGCGGCGCTCGTGGCACGCGAGCTCGCCCCGGCTTGTCGCGTCGTCGGCGTGCAGGCCGAACGCTCGCCGGCGGCGTATCACTCGTGGCGCGAGCGACGAATCGCCGAAGCGCCGAACCAGACGTTCGCCGAAGGGCTCGGCACCGGCGCCGGCTTCGCGCTGCCACAAGCCATGCTGTGGGAGATGCTCAAAGAGTTCTTGCTCGTCACGGACGACGAGATTCGCCAGGCCATGCTGTGGATGATCGAGCGCGCGCACACGCTGGCCGAAGGAGCCGGCGCCGCGGCCTTGGCAGCGGCCTACCGCCTGCGCCACGAGTTCGCCGGCCAGAAAATCGGTGTGATCTGCTCGGGCGGCAACACGTCGCTGGCCCATTTGCGCGAAGCGCTTGGTTAGTCGGCAGAGGGCAGAGAGTAGAGGGCAGTAGGCAGAGGGCAGTAAGAAACGCGGAATGCCTCCGCAGATTTCACAGATTCCGCAGATGAATTCCGAAGCCGGATAAGCTCATTCCGAAATTGCTCATCGAATCTGTGGCATCCGTGGATGTTTTCCATGCTTGCCGCCGCGAGGCCCACACCGTGCCTTGCCGTGCAGTAGAATTGGTCGAAGCCCATGCCCCACCTCGGCAATCATTCGCCCACCGGAGTCATCTGCCATGATGCGACGTTCGTCAAGGCTGTGTGCGGCGCTGGTCATCTTATGGTCGGCCGCAAGTTGGTCAGTCCCCTTGCACGCCGCGGTGCCCGACGGCGCCATCGCCAAGATCGACGCGATCGTCCAGGAGGGGCTCGACAAGAAGATCGCCTCGTACGCCGTGGGCGTGATGAAAGACGGTCGGCTGGTTCTCGCCCGCGGGTATGGCTATGCCGACGTCGAGAACGGCGTCCCGGCCACGGCCGAAACCGTGTATCGCCTGGGCTCGATCACCAAGCAGTTCACCTCCATGGCCATCATGCAACTGGCCGAGGCGGGCAAGCTGTCGATCGACGACGAGCTGACCAGGTTCCTGCCCGACTATCCCGTGCAAGATCACAAGGTCACGATTCAGCATCTGTTGAATCACACTTCGGGCATCAAGAGTTATACGAGCTTGCCGAATTTCTTTCGCACGGCACGGCAGGATCTGTCGCACGACGAAATGCTGGCGCTGTTCAAAGAGCACCCCTTCGATTTTTCGCCGGGCGAAAAGTTCCAGTACAACAATTCCGGCTATTACCTGCTGGGGGTCGTGATCGAAAAGGCCAGCGGACAGTCGTACGCCGATTATCTGGAAGAACACATCTTCAAGCCCTTGGGTATGCACGCCACGCGCTACGGCGACATGCGTCCCGTCATTCCCCGCCGGGCAATGGCCTACAAGCGCGAGCGCGGCCAGTTGATCAACGATGCGCCGATCAGCATGACGGCGCCGGGCGCCGCCGGAGCACTCGTTTCGAACGTCCTGGACCTGCTCAAGTGGCATCAGGCACTCGAGGCGGGCGACTTCATCACGCCTGCTTCGTACGAAGCGCTGTACCGGCCGACGACGCTACCCGACGGCAAGGTCCAGAAGTACGGTTACGGTTGGGGCGTGGGCGAAATGTCGGGGCATCGCAAGCTGAGCCACGGCGGGGGGATCAACGGCTTTTCGACCATGATTGGCCGCTATCCGGACGATCGCCTGGCCGTGATCGTGCTGGCCAATACGGCCGGGGCGCCGGCCGGAGGGATCGAAAGTCGCATCGCCAAGGTTATGCTGGGAATTGAAGATCCACCGGTCGAGGATCGCCCGACCGACGCCGCGCTCGTCGCGCCCTTGGCGGGCACGTACGACTTGGAAGGGGATAAGCTGGAAGTTATCGCCGAGGATGGCAAGTTGTACGTACAAGCGCCGCGTCAGCCGCGCGATCGCTTGAAGTACCAGGGCGACCTGAAGTTCGTCGCCTCGGCCAACGAGGAAGTCCGCTTTGCGTTCAAGGTCGCTGACGACCGAGTGACCGCGATCGATGTCGACCTGTCCGGCCAAAGCCTGACGGCAAAACCAATTTCCGACGAAAAAAAATAGTCGGCAAGCCTTTTCACGCGGCGTTCCTTCTCGCATGGCACTTCGCACCGTCGCCGCCGACCTGGTTCGACTGTTGGACGCGGCCGCGGGCCCCGTCTACGTGCTGGACGATCAGCGGCGCATCCTGTTCGTCAACGATGCCTGCGCCGCCTGGGCCGGCTGCGCGGCGGGAGAGCTGGTCGGGCAGGAATCTCGCTATCATTCGAGCGGTGAAGTGACCGGCCCGGCCGCAATCGCGGCCGCCCTGGCGCCACCGCCGGAAGTGTGGACCGGCCAGCGCGCCAGGGCCGTGGTGTCGCTGGCCGGCGCGAGTGGCAACGTCGTCGCGCGACACGTCGATTTCGTGCCGTTGGGAACGGACGTGCTCGACATGGCGGGTGTGATCGGCTTTGGCTCGCCGCACGAGGCTAACCAGGGCACCCTCGAAGGCAGTCTTGCTACTGACGAATCGCCGCGCGCTTTGCACGAACGATTGGCCCATTGGCGCCGCAAACTGGCCGGGCAGTATCATATCGACCGATTGCTGGGCGAAAACGCGGCCATCCGGCAAGTGCGCAAGCAAGTCGAACTGGCGGCCGCGAGCACGGCCAGCGTCTCGATCGTCGGGCCGCCGGGCAGCGGCCGGCAACACGCAGCCCGGGCGATTCATTATGGCCGCGCCGCACAAACGGCAGGCCCGCTTGTACCACTGGCCTGTCCGCTCTTGTCGGCGAACTTGCTGGAAACGACGTTGCGGGCGCTTGCGCGCTCCGGCGCTGCGGTGACCGGCCGGCCGGGAACCCTGTGGCTGTGCGACGTGGAAGACCTGGACGACGAAGTGCAGCAGCAGCTTGTTCGCGAGTTGGCTGGTAAGCGAACGTTTCGGATGATTGCCACCTCGCGCGAGCCACTTACCGCATTGGCCGCGGCTGGTAAGTTTCGCGCGGACCTGGCTTGTGCCCTGGCGACGATCGAAATCCGCCTCCCTCCGCTTGCCGGACGAATCGAGGATCTGCCGCTACTGGCGCAGTTGTTCGTCGAGGAGCAAAATCGGCAAGGGACGAAACAATTGGCTGGCCTATCGCCCGAGGCACTGGATCGGCTGGCGATCTACCCGTGGCCTGGCAATATCGAGGAACTGGCCGAGGTGATCGCCGCGGCGCACCAGTCGGCCGAGGGGCCGCGCATCGTGCCAGCGGACTTGCCCGCCAAGATTCAGTATTCGCTCGACGCGGCGGCCCGGCCGCGCCGCGTCGAAGAGACGATCGTGCTCGAGGATTTTCTCGCCCGCATCGAGGAAGAGCTGATCCGCCGGGCCATGGCACAGGCCAAGGGGAACAAGACCAAGGCCGCACGGCTGTTGGGCATGACGCGGCCCCGGCTTTATCGCCGGCTGGTGCAGTTGGGCCTCGAGGAAGCCGAGGAAGAGACGTAGCCGCGAAAGTCGTGTCGCCGGGGTCTGCGACCCCCGGCGGACACCAAAGGACGATTCACCGACCTCACAGAGGCCGGCTACAGAAGAACACCCGACCGTGGCCCGCGACCAATCGATCTGCTACGCTTTTACGTCGGGATTGCGATTCGTGCCGACCGTGGCATGCGGCACGCCTTGGACTTCTAAATCATTCGCGTCGATGACCGAACCGAATCAACAAATCCGTTGCCGCGGGGTGCGCGGGGCCACGACCGCCGACGGCAATACGCGCGAAGAAATCCTGCAGGCCACACGGCAATTGCTGGCGCTGATGATCCGCCAAAACGGTATCGACCCGGCCGACGTCGCCAGCGCAATCTTCACGACCACGGTCGACCTGGATGCCGAGTTTCCGGCGCTCGCGGCCCGGCAGTTGGGCTGGCTGGATGTGGCGCTATTGTGCAATCACGAGCTCGACGTGCCCGGCTCGTTGCGCAAGTGCATTCGCGTGATGTTGCACTGGAACACGGCCAAGCCGGCCAGCGAGATCGTACACGTGTACGTGAAAGGGGCCAGCGTCTTAAGGCCCGACTTATGCCGGCTGCCCCCCGTCGATTGGGACGAGTTGGAGACTTGGATCGACGAAGAGCTGGCCGTGCAGGCCCGCCATCGCCAGGAGCGCCCGCAGTGAATTGGGGCGCTCAGGCCGGAGACGGCCACAATGCGGGTTGATCTCGCCGGCAAGACGGCCATCGTGACCGGCGGCGCGCAAGGGATCGGCCGCGCGATCGTCGAGCAACTAGCGGCAAACGGCGCCGCGGTGGCCCTCATCGACCTGGCCGCTGACGCAGCGCAACAGACCGCGGCCGAGTTGGTGGCCCATGGCCACCGGGTGGCGGCGTTCGTGGCCGACGTGGCCGACGAGCGCGCGATGCAAGAAGTCGCAGCCAAGATCGTCGGCGAGTTCGGCCGCATGGATATCCTGATCAACAATGCCGGCATCAACACGGTCAAGGATCGGGTGCCGATCGACGGGTATCACCGCGAGGATTGGGATCGGATTTTGCGCGTCGACCTGACCGGCGTGTTCGTCACTTCGCAAGTCGTGATCCCGCGCATCGAGGCGGCCGGCGGAGGTCGGATCGTGAATATCGCGTCGGTCGCCGGGCTCGTGCCCTTGCGGCTGCAAAGCGCCTTCGTCGCGGCCAAGGCCGGCGTGGTGAATCTCACGCGGTCGATGGCGCTGGAGCTCGCGCCGCGCGGCATCCTGGTGAATTGCGTGGCGCCAGGGTCGGTCCTCACGCAAGGGACGCGGGCTTTGTTCTATGGCGCGGACGGTACTTATTCGGAGCGCGCCGCCAGCCTGGTTGCGCACATCCCGGTCGGTCGACCGGGCACGCCTGAAGAGATTGCCCACGCGGTGCTCTTTCTGGTTGCACCCGAGGCGAGCTACGTGAACGGTGCGGTGCTGACCGTCGATGGCGGCTGGACGGCCGGCTATCATCGCGAGTGGTAAACCGTCATGGCGCGCCGAAGTCACTTTAGCGCGCGGAGAAGATAGCGATCGAGTGCCCTGCTTTTTCGCGGTACGCGAATCAGCATGCTCCGTTTGCGCGAATCGTGGACGTAGTCGATTCCCGAAAATCCAAGAGCCCCAATCATCATGGCCGAGATCAAGCTCTATCAGGGCTACCCGCCGAATAGCGGCCGCATTCCCAAGCCCGACACGCCGGTGCAGCCCAACATCGTCACGGTGAAAAACGGCCGGCCCGTGAAATATCCTGGCTGCGAAGGGATCGGGGTGCGCGTGGTGCACCCCTCGAACCCGGAAGCGCCGGCGGAAAATTTCGGCCAGGTGATATTCTTCGTCCCACCCCACGTGGTACTGCCGGCCAATAGCCATGAAAGCGAAGAGAGCTACTACATCCTGCGCGGCCGGGGCGTGATGAAGTTGGCTGGGCGGCGCGTGGACGTCGAGCCGGGCATGTTCATTCATTTGCCGCCGTGGTGCGAGCACGGCATCGAGAACACCGGCGACGAGAGCCTGGACGTGCTGATCACGACCGCGCCACCTCATCCGTAACGATTAGGGAACCTTGGTGAACCCGACAGCCCCCAAGCGCTGCCGAGGATGGTGGGTGCGGGGCGACGATCATGGGCGTGGCTCGTAATACGCCAGAATGTCGGCACGAATCTCTGGCGAAAAGCTTGCTTGCGAGAGAATTTGCTGCCATCATCGTAGCCCAGGCGCGGATGCCGGTCTTGGGCAAGGCCGACCGCGCCCGCACACCTAATACGCCGCGCTTGGCCAGCTGCGCAGAGGCAAGCCGGTTCCCTCCTGAGGTCCCTGATGGCGAACACGTTGACCCCTGCCAGCGCGCAGCCGCACGTCGAGTCGCATTCGCCGGAACTGGCTCCCTGGCCCGGTTCGCACGACATGCCGCGCTGGAACCTCGGGCCGCTCGTGGATGCGCCGCATTTCACGTGGCGCAACTGGGCGGCAATGCTGGGCCCCGGGCTGTTGATGGGGGGCGCCGCGATCGGCGGCGGCGAATGGCTGATGGGCCCGGCGGTCACGGCGCGCTACGGCGGGGCGCTGATGTGGCTGGCCACGCTGAGCATCCTGGGCCAGGTCGTCTACAACCTGGAAATCAGCCGCTACACGCTGTACACGGGTGAACCAATCTTTACGGGCAAATTTCGGTCGCTGCCCGGGCCGCATTTCTGGTTGTTCGCTTACCTGCTGCTCGATTTCGGTTCCGTGTTTCCGTACCTGGCGGCCAACGCCGCGACGCCGCTGGCGGCCGTGATCCTCGGAAAGATCCCCGTAGCTACCGAGATCTGGACGACCGTGCATCTGTTCGGCCGGGAATATGAACTGACGCAGGCGGCCTTGATCCAGGGGCTGGCCTATGGCGTGTTCCTTGGCTCGCTGTTGCCGCTTGTCTTCGGGGGCAAAATCTACAACGCGCTGAAGTGGGTGATGACGTTCAAGATCGTCACCGTGTTCGGCTTTTTAATCTTCCTCGCCATTTTCTTTTCGACCTGGTCGACGTGGCGCGAAATCGGCCTGGGATTCTTCCGCTTCGGCACCGTGCCCGTACACGGAGCCGTCGATGACGCCGTCGATAATATCTTCCTCTCGCTGTTGCGCGGTGACGGGTTTCCGCAAATCGATCTGGCCACGATCGGTCTGCTGGCCGCTTTCGCGGCGATTGCGGGACAAGGCGGGCTCACGAACTCGGCCTTGAGCAACTACACGCGCGACCAGGGGTGGGGCATGGGCTTTCACGTCGGCGCCATCCCCAGCGTCGTCGGGGGACGGAATATTTCGCTTTCCCACGTCGGCATGGTCTTCGATGTCACGCCGGAATCGCTGTCACGCTGGCGGCGCTGGTACCGGCACCTGATGCGCGACCAGCTCGTCGTGTGGATGCCCGCCTGCTTCATCGGACTCGCGCTACCGAGCATGTTGAGCGTGCAATTCCTGGCGCGCGGGACGCGGGCCGACGAATGGGCCGCGGCCGGAATGACCGCCGATGGCGTACGCGACCACGTCGGCAGTTCCAGCTGGGGGCCGGCGGCGGGCAACGCCTTCTGGTACATGACGTTGTTCTGCGGCTTTTTGGTGCTCGCGCCGTCGATGGCCTCGACCATTGACGGCATTGTCCGCCGCTGGGTCGACGTGCTGTGGACCTCGAGCGCCCGGTTACGCCAATGGGAAACCAAACGCATCCGCAACCTGTATTTCTACGTGCTCAGCGGTTACTCCGTCTTTGGGCTGGCCCTACTGGCCTGGGGCAAACCGGTGCAGCTATTGGTCGTGGCCAGCAACATCTTGAACTTCGCGCTGGGATTCAGTTGCTTCCACGTCCTGGTGGTGAACTGCACGCTGCTGCCCCGCGCGCTGCGTCCGAATTGGTTCATGCGCAGTGTGCTGGTATTTTCCGGCGTCTTCTTTCTAGTGCTGGCCATCGTCCAGGCGCTGAAGTCCGCCGGCATCCTGCAATAGCGCGCGTGCGCCGCGAACCCGCCTCGAAACCTCCTGCTGATCGTCCCGTCGAAAGCAACTCATGTCGCAAGCAAAGACTCCCTGGTATCGCGAGCTGAACCGCTATCACTGGTTCGTGCTGACCGTGGCGGCGCTCGGCTGGCTTTTCGACACGATGGACCAGCAGTTGTTCACGCTGGCGCGCAAGCCGGCCATGCAAGAACTGCTGGCCGTGCCCGCCCCCGAAAACGAAACCAGCCAACAGGCCGAAGTGCGCAAACAGGCGTTCGCCAAGAACGTGGCCGATTACGGCGGCTACGCCACGTCGATCTTCTTGATCGGCTGGGCCAGCGGCGGGCTGGCCTTTGGCGTCCTGGGAGATCGCATCGGCCGGGCCCGCACCATGCTCCTCACGATCCTCATCTACTCGCTGTTCACGGGCCTTAGCGCTTTTTCACGCGGGTTCTGGGACTTCGCCTTCTACCGCTTTCTGACCGGCTTGGGCGTGGGCGGCGAATTCGCGGTGGGCGTGGCTCTCGTGGCCGAAGTAATGCCTGACACGGCGCGCCCCTATGCGCTGGGACTCTTGCAGGCGCTCTCGGCCGTCGGGAATATCACGGCAGCGGTCATCAACATTGCCCTTGGGCAAATGCAGGAGTCTGGGATCTTCGGCGGCATCGAGCTCTTTGGCACGAAGCTCACCGCCTGGCGATTGATGTTCGTCGTGGGCACGGTTCCGGCGCTACTGGCGCTATTGATCCGGCGGCGGCTCAAGGAGCCCGAGCGCTGGCAGGCCCTGGCGAACGAAGGCGGGGCTGCCAGGCAGCTAGGCTCGTACGGCCAGTTGTTTGGCGACGCGCGGTGGCGCAAGAACGCATTTATTGGTCTATGTCTCGCGTTCTCGGGCGTGGTGGGGTTGTGGGGGATCGGCTTTTTCGCCCCCGACCTGGTGCGCAGCGTGTTCACTCAGCACTTCAACGACCTGGTGGTCGACGGCCGGCACCTGACGCACGAGGAGGTCGAGGCCAAGCTGTTTCTGTGGACCGGCATCAACTCGATCATGCAGAACCTGGGCGGATTTCTTGGTATTTACGCTTTTAGCATCGTCACGCACTGGATCGGGCGGCGCAGCTCGTTCGTCATCTCGTTCCTGGCGGCGCTCGCCAGCACGGCCTTCTTCTTCTGGTACGTCGATCAGCTCAGCGACATGTTCTGGATGACGCCGCTGATGGGCTTTTGTCAACTGGCGCTCTTCGGTGGCTACGCCATCTATTTCCCCGAGCTGTTTCCCACGCGGCTGCGCAGCACCGGTGTGTCGTTCTGCTACAACGTGGGGCGCTTCATCGCGGCAGTAGGGCCGTACATGCTCGCCAAGCTGACGAGCGAGGTCTTCACCAAGGCCCACGGCTACGAGCGCGAACCGATGCGCTATGCCGGCGTGGTGATGTGCTGCGTCTTCCTGCTCGGCCTGGCCGTCCTGCCGTTCGCCCCCGAAACCAAGGGACGACCACTGCCGGAGTGAAGTGCTGATCGCGAAGTGATGAGTGATGAGCGGAAGGAAATCTGCATTTCGCTCAGCACTCAGCACTCATCGCTTAGCACTTGCGGCGCGATAGCGACGCAATTATCGCACGGCGTGCAGCACAGGCGGGTGCTTAATACACCCAATTCCAGCCGGCGGTCATCAGCCAGCTCTGGCCCAGTTGCGGGCCGTGGAGGTTTTGGAACGCAGGCGCGCCCGCCTCGACCGAAATGCGCTGGCCAGGTAGTCGGGTATTGGGCAGGAACAGGTTCACACCGAAGAGCAAGTCCAACCGGTTACCACCCTGCAGGAGCGGATCGTTCGTGGGCGAAAGCGCCTGATCCAAACGCGGATCGGCGTTGCGCACGCCGTCCCACCACTGCCAGTCCAGCCGGAATGACGTGCTCAGGCGCTCGCCGAAGCGCCGCGAGATCCAGCTCGTCAGGTCGACCTGGTCGCCCAATCGATAATCGAGCCGGTTGCTGCCGGTGCGCACGGTGCCGATGCTCTGCACGCCCCAGGTCCACTGATCGGTCTGGCCGCGATACGTCAGCCCCGGCAGGATGTCGTACGTGCCGGAACCGGTGCGGATGACGTAAGGCAGGTTCGGCAGCGTCGGCGATGGTTGATCCGACTGCGAATCGAGGAAACCGACGGGGAAGTTCATGCCGAAGTTCGAGTGAATCTGCTGCCGGTTCCCACGCCACAAGACGTACATGCCCGAGATCGTGATATCGGCCGGTTCGGTAAATCCTGTGCGGAAGTCGGCGCCGCCGGTTTGCGTGTAATCGAGGTTCGAGTGCTGGAACGGCAACTGGCCGAAGATCGTCAAATCGTCGGTGACGCCGTACTGCAGGATCAGCAAATTGCGGTTGGTTTCCAAGTGAGTCGGCGTGAAGGGGTAAACCGCGCCCACCGAGGCGTCGCTCACTTTGTGCGAGCCCACGAAGTTGTCGTTGAACGATTGATAATTGAAGCGGTACGAGAACAGGAACTGGCCGCTGCGGAGCGTGGCATCTTGCGTCACGCCGATCGGCGCCAGGCCGTCGGGCCGCCACAGGTCAATCGCCTGGTTCAGTAGCGCGTCGCGAATGGGAATCGAATCGGCCGTAGCCAAGGGGGCGCGGTACGGCACAGTGACGTCGGGCTGGAATATGCCCGTCGGTGGCGGCACCAGCGAATACTCGAGCACGAGGGGCGCGACCGGGGGCGCCGCCGGCTGTGCGTAATCACCCCAATTGGCCGGCTTGGGATCGGCTGGTGGCGCGACCATCGGCGGCAGTACGTTTTGCGGCATTACCAGCGAGTTGCCGGAAGGCGTTTTCTCAATGAGCGGAGTGCCGGTGGCCATGTTCGGCGGAGCTGCATGGGCGCCGGAACTCTTGAGCGGCGGAATCGGCGTCGGCGGCGCCGGCCCGGTAATGACCGGAGCCGGAATCGGCACCTGCGCAAGCGCCGCGGCGCAGCACAGCCAGCCGCCTAACAGGCCGGTAAGCACGATCCAGCGGATGAGTCGTGTGGAGCTCATACTCACCTCGGCGGTTGCTCCACGGGTTGCAGGTTGGGGGGCAGATCGTCGAGCGTCAGATTCAGCTCGCTGAGCGATTCGGCTTGCAGCAGCCGCGCCAGATCGGCCACGGCCACCCACTGGTTGGTCAGCAGCACGATGTAACCGGCCAGGCCCGTCGTCAGGTTCTGCTGCGCGACGATAATGTCACCAAAGCCGACGTTCCCTTGCTTGCCGCGGGCCTGCTCGCCTTCCTGTTGATAGCGCGTGTAGACGCCGCGATAGGCGCGCGTCAGGTCAGGCAGGTACTGTTCGCGGTTGTACTGCAAAAGGATGCGGCTGGTCTCGAAACGCGTGAAGGCGTCGACCAGCTGCGCCGTCAGATCGTATTCGACGCGGCGGATGTCCTCGGTCGTGCGGATCACATTCGCGGCCGCCGACATGATGTTGCCGCGATTGCGATCCCACAACGGTAGCGGCACCCCAAACTGAATGTTGTACGTCGTGCGCGGCGTCGTAGGGGTGGTAAAGTCGCGTTGAAACGTGCCGTACAGATTGATGTCCGGGATCGGGGTGACTTGCTCAAATCGCTGCTGGATACGGGCCTGGCCTTGCGTAAACACGGCCTGCCGCAAGAGCGGATGGACGTTCAGCATGCGAATCAGGGCCGCGTCGTACGACAGCCGAGGGACGGGCATCTCGGCGCTCCCCTGCAGTCGCGTCAGCGGCAGGCCAGGCATGCCCAGTGTTACGCCCAGAGTTTTCCAGGCCGCCACATAGTTCATCTGCGCTTGGACGAGCGCCGTCCGCGCCGCCACGGCCAGGCTGCGCAATTGCGCGGGTTCGTACGGCGTGACGACCCCCACTTTCAGCTTGTCGTCCTGGATGCGATACACCTCGGCGGTGAAGCGGACCAGGGCTTCGTTGATCGTGATGCTTTCCTGAGCCACCAGCACGGCGAAATAATTCTGCTTGACCTGCGCCATCAGATCGACGCGCGCTTGCCGCAGTGCTAACTGCGCATTCGTTACGTCGACGTTAGCGACCGAGCGGGCCAGGCCCAGCTTGTTGGCAGTCTTAATGACTTGCGTGCCGAATACGCCCTGGTAGTTGCGCGTGCCGGCCGAACCAACCGTATCAGCCTCGTAACCGAGCACCGGGTTGGGATAAACGCCGGCCTGGATCGCCTGACCCATCGCCACGGTGACATCGGCCTGGGCTTGCGCGATGATCGGGCTGTTGGCCAGCGCGATCTGCTCCAGCTCAGAAAGCGAAAACACCCGCCGCGGATCAACCGGCGGCAGCAGCTTGGGCATCGGCGGCAGATCCGGGAACAGCGTGTCGATCGCCTGCAAGCGTGCCTCGGGCTGGCTGAGCGGCGGCAGCCACAGTGGCGGCACGTTCGTGCCCGGCAATTCCGCCGGGATTTGCAACCGCTCGGTCAACGAGGGAGTGTGCGGCCCTCCCGGGTCGACAGGTCGAGGAATTTCTTCTTGGTACGTTACAGGCACCGGACCAGCACCGGTCGCCGCTGCGCGCTCGCGACCCGCAATGGGAACACCACGGCCGGGCGCCGTGCCATAAGCGTGAACGACGCGCGCCGACGGCTGCGACGGCAATGTGGCGCTGGTCGTCTCGACAGGCGGCAGGCGGCGAACGATTGCGGCGTCGTACGACGGGCCGGCGGCCTGCTGCGGGCGAGGCGCCGCTTGCTGGCGATCCGACGCAGGCGGCTGCGCCACCGCCGCGTTGCCAGTCGCCAGCACAAGCGCGCAGCAGCACGCGACCGAGCGCCACGAAGGGCCCGGCCGCACGGCGTCCGGCGTTTTCCATCGACTGGTTTCGGTCACACGATACCCTGCGCGATCGAGCACGACCGGCGCTCGTGAGCTCTCTTTTCGGACGACGATCGTCCGGAGCGCCGCGTGCTAGCGAGTTGCGGCGCGCGCGATAGCCCCGGAATACGACCCTTCCGACGAGGAAGAGTTGCATGCTACTTCTCGCTTTATCGGTGGCGCCAGCGCGGCAGGATTAAACGGATTTTCCGCCAATCGGCAGAGGGGGAGAAAGGCGCAGATTGAGCAAGAAGAACGCTCGAGCGCCGAACATTACTCGTGCGAGAAACCGCCGCCCGTTTGCGGCGGATCGCGATGCCCATAGAAGCTGTAAAGAATCGGCATCAGATAGCGTGTGAGTAGCAGCGTTGCAATCATGCTGCCCACGACCACGATGGCCAGCGGCTTTTGCGATTGCGCGCCGATCCGGGTCGAGATGGCGGCCGGCAGCAAGCCAAAAATCGCGGTGAGGGCCGTCATCATAACGGGCCGGACGCGGCGTTCCGCCCCTTGCATGATCGCGGCCCGCAGCGGCAGCCCTTCGTGGCGCAGTTGATTGAAGCTCGATACCAGCAAGAGGCCGTCCATGATGGCGACGCCGAAAATCGACGTGAAGCCGACGGCGGCGGCAATGCTGAAATTCGTTCCGGTAAGGAAGAGTGCCCAGATGCCCCCCAGCGACAGCGCCAGCACGTTGGCCAAGACAACAAGCGCGTCCAACAAGGACCGGAACGCGAGGAAGAGCAAGATGAATACCAGCACGAGCGACAAGGGGACGATAATCATCAAGCGGCGCTCGCCTTCCTGCATCTGTTGAAACTCGCCACTCCATTCGGTGCGATAGCCCTTAGGAATGAGCGGTTCGACCTTGGCCTGCGCGTCGTCCACGGCGCTGGCCAGATCGCGCCCGCGCACGCCGAACTTCACGGCCACCAGCCGGCTGCCCTCCTCGCGGGCGATCGTCGAAGCGCCGGGGCGCACGAACTGGCCGTCCGGATCGAGGCGGTCATCGGCAGCATCGCCCAGCGGCGTGATCAAGTCGCCCAGGCGCTCGCGGGGCGTAGTGGTCGCTTCGAGCGAGGTGGAACCGCGAATGCTGCCGGTCGGCGTGGGCGTCGACTTGCTGGAACCCTTCGAGGCGATGCCAACTGATACGCCCGAGATGGGCGCGCCTGCCGTGCCGGCCTGCGTTCCTTCGGTCACCTGGTGGCTCGTGACGTCGACGGGGATGTCGAGAATGTCGCTTTCGTCCTCACGCAAGCGAAGGGGCCAGCGAATGGTGATATCGAAGGACTTCTCTCCTTCGATCATCTGCGACACGGTTTTGCCGCCGATGGCCGTCTGGATAACGTTGTGTACGTCGGCCACGCTGATGTTCCACAGCGAGCATTTCTGGCGGTCGATCGGCAGCTCGACATTGCACTGACCCCGGATGCGGTACAGGCCGACGTCCTTCACGCCTGGTATGCCGACGAGTGCCGACACGACCTGGTTGCCGATTTTCTCCAATTCGTCGAGATCGTTACCGATGATCTTCACCGAGTTCTCGCCCTGCACGCCCGAGAGGACCTCCAGCACGTTGTCGCGAATGACCTGGGAAAAGTTCCAGTTCACGCCCGGCACCGCTTCGTTGAGTTCGGCGCTGATGGCGGCAACGAGTTCGGGCTTGGTGCGGGCGCGCTTGCCGCCCCACCAGCCGTCGCGATCGACTTCGGCCGGCCACTCGGGCTGCGGTTTGAGCGGCACGAAGAATTCGGCGCTGTAGAAACCCGTCGGGTCGACGCCGGAATCGGGCCGCCCCACTTGGCAGACGACCGACTCGACTTCGGGATACTTGCGCAGGATGGCACGGGCGAGCCGAGCTTGCTCGGAATTCTGATCGAGCGAGATGCTGACGGGGAAGATGCCGCGAATCCAGATGTGCCCTTCTTCCAGGGGCGGGATGAACTCGCGCCCCAAGTTCGGCAAAAGCAAGACAGTCAGTACGATCAAGCCGCCAAAGCCCCCCACGGCCAGCCAGCGATTATTGAGCAATCGTTCGAGCTGCCTCAAGTAACCGCGTTTCAGAAACGCGACGAGCCAATTGTCGCGCGCAGGCTGCAGGTTCCGAAACAACAAGAGACACAAGACCGGAGCGATCGTCACGGCCAGCAGCAGTGCGCCGGCCAAGGCAAAGGCGTACGTTTCGGCCATGGGGCGGAACAGTTGCCCCTCGGCCCCTTTCATCGTGAACAGCGGCAACAGCGCGCAGACCATGATCAGGGTCGAGAAGAGCAAACTGCGCTCGACCTCGTGCGCCGCGCGGACGATGCGGTCCTTGAGCGACAGGTTCGCGTACTTGCCCGCGCTGAGCACGCGGTAGATGTTCTCGACCATGATCACGGTCGAGTCGACGATGATGCCGAAGTCGACGGCGCCGATCGACAGCAGGTTTGCCGACTCGTTGCGAGCGTACAACGCGCCGAAAGCAAACAGCAGGGCCAGCGGCAGGTTCAGCGCGATGATGAGCGCGCTGCGCACATTGCTGAGGAACATCAGCAAGATCACGCTTACCAGCAAGATGCCGACGATCAGGTTTTCTTCCACGGTCTCGGTCGTGGCATTGATCAGGTCCGCGCGATCGTAAAAGGGCTCGATCCGCACGCCGGGCGGCAGCCGGCCCGGAGTGGTGTTGAGCTCTTCGATCTTGGCCTGCACCAATCGCAGGGCAGGAAGCGATTCGGCCCCCTTGCGCAACAGCACCAGTCCCTGCACCACCTCGTCCTCGTCATCCCAGATCGTGTTTCCCTGGGCATCGAGCAGCCGGCCATGCGCGTCTTCCTCGGGACGGCTCAGCGCCACTTTGCCCAGGCGCGTCTGGTTGCTGACCACCACTCCCTGCGCGGACTCCGTTTCGCCGGGCTTGAGCGGCCCGCCTTCGACGATGTCGCCCACGCGTACCGGCAAGTTGTTGGTCGAAGCGAGCACGATCTCGCGAATCTGGCGCAGCCGACGCTGCTCCTCATTGCGCAAGTAACGGGCGCCTTCCTCGGCGCTATCCATGGTCAAGATGCGCTGCATCGGGTCGCGGCCACGACCGATCAGCCCCAGCCCACGCACGACGGCGGCCGTCTCCCCCTGGATCATATAATCGCCGCTGACATTGTCATTGCTCTTGGCGATCGCGGCCTGCAATTGTTCGAGCGTGATGCCGTACCGCTTCATGCGGTCGGGGTCGGGCTGAACTTCGTAGCGTTTGATCAATCCGCCCGAGCTGACCACGTCGGCGATGCCGGGGATGCGGCGAAATTCGCGCTCCAGCGTCCACGATTGCAGCGACCGCAGATCGCTGAGTGAGTAGACGCTGTTGCCGTGCGAGTCCTTGGGACCGACGACGGCATAACGCAGAATTTCGCCGATCGGCGAACGGGGCGAGATTTGCGGCGTCACCTCGGCGGGCAGGTCCGCGATCTGCATGCGGTTGATGACTTCCTGCCGGGCCGCCTTGTAATCGAAGCCGTATTCGAACTGCGTATTGATATAAGACAAGCCGAACAACGACTTGCTACGGATATATTTCAGGCCGGGCATGCCGGAGAGCGCGACTTCCAGCGGAATCGTGACCTGCCGTTCCAT
The DNA here is from genome assembly GCA_035546535.1 of Pirellulales bacterium. Lineage (NCBI taxonomy): Bacteria > Pseudomonadati > Planctomycetota > Planctomycetia > Pirellulales > Pirellulales bacterium. The sequence goes on from DASZWQ010000054.1 coordinate 28,133, forward strand.
CTCCTCGGCCGATCGGCCACGGTACTGGGCGATGACTTCGACGATCGCCGGGGCCGGATCGGGATAGGCTTCGACATTCACCCGGCTGAAGGCAAACCCGCCCGCCACGGCCAGCGCGATCGTGAACAGCACCACGATCAGCGGATTGTTGACCGACCAGTGAATGAGTTTGGCGATCATGGAATTCCAGCTCGACGCTATGGCGTGGACGAGAAGTGCTTCAGCGCTTTACCGCTTGGGAACGCCGGATTGCTGTTTGGCTTCCGAGGCGGTGAGTTGTTGCTGGCGGAAAGCCGCCTGCAATTGCACGGTCTCGCTGGCGGCCACGCGGTCGCCGACGTGCAATTCCTGCTCGCCCGCGGCCCGCTGTTCGTCCGTCAGTTCGCTGCGGATGTAGACGATGTCGTAGTATTTGCGGGCCACCGAGACTTTCCGCGGCCGGAAGCGGTATTCGTCGGGATTTTCCTGCACGAAGACCACGCTTTCGCTGCCGTCCTGCACCAAGGCCCGGGTGGGAATTTCGACCACGCCCTCCTCGGGCGCGAGCGACACCCGCGCCTGGACGAACTGACCGGCGCGCAAATCACCCGAGGCGTTGTCCACGTGGCCCACGAGCACCGCCATGTGCTCGAGCGGATTGATCAGGTCGCCGATGCTCTCGATGGCGGCGGGCAGCTCGCCGATCTCGGGATTGGCGGGAATGCGGATGCGCACGGGAATGGGCGACGGCAGCCGCTCCAGATACGGCAGGTCTTCCTCATAAGCGTGCAACCACAGGGTCAGCACGCTGAGGTCGGCGATCTTGAACAGATCCGACGTGGTATCGACGATGTCGCCGATCGTGATATTCTTCTCGACGATCGTGCCGTCGATCGGAGACTTGATATCGACGCGGGCCCATTCGGCGTCCTCGCGCTTGCCGATGTCCTGTTGGTTGCGGATGCTTTCGACCTCGCGCTTGACGTTCTCGATCACCTCCTCGGGTACGCCCCAGGAGCGCAGCGTCAATTCGGCCTTCTTGACGGCGATTCTGCCGGTGGCGACTTGCCGCTCGGCCTCGCGCACCGAGGTCTCGGAGGCGGCGCCGCGCGTGTCGAGCGCCTTGATGCGCTCGTATGCCTCTTGATCGAGCGCCAGATTGGCCAGCGCATCGACCAGCTCGCTCTTCGTTGCGCCGAAGTCCTTGCTGTGCAGCACGGCCAGCGACTGATCCTTGACGACATGGTCCATGAAGCCGACCGGGCGTTTCAGCTTACTGTCGTGGGCGCTGGGGGTATTCGAGTCATCGGCGTTCGCCAGCTCGACGATTCGGCCCGGAAACAACGCGTGTACGTGTACCAATCTGTTGAAGTCGATCGCCAGTTCGCCGCGCAGCAAAAGCTCGCGCTCGCGCGTCGGCAGCTTCGCCGCGGCGATGGCCATGTGATTCAGTTCCGCGACTTGGCGCGGAATCTCGATCACTGTCGGATTGGCCACGGCCGCGCCTGCCATGGACGCAGACGCGTTGTCCGATGCCGATCGCTTCGACCAATATCCGAACGCCAACCAGCCGACAACGACGATGGCGATGGCCAGCAACCAGCCGCCCGCTTTTTGCGTGCGTTTTTTCAGCGCGTGCAAAGACATGACAAACCCAGCTCCCCGATTAAGGATGTCATCCCAGGCTGGGTCCGGACCGCGACCGGACAATCAAGGATTAAATGCACCGAGGAATTGCGGCCTTCCCACGATCCCACGCCAGCCGCAATCATCCGCCAACAGTGCCGAATCTGACAAGTTTACGTTAATTCTACGGGTCGTAGCCGATGGGGCCTACGGGAAAAATGGGGCTCTTTCGCATGCAACAGGAGGCATCTTCTTCGCCGTGGGACTCAGCTCCCCCATTCGATACGCGGTTCGTCGTCCGCAGGTTGCTTGGGTTCGAACAATCGAGCGGCAGCGCAGCGCGGACGCCCGAGCGCCGCGGCATCAAGGCAAGATTCCCCGCTGTTTTACGCCCGTTTTCGCCTTTATTGCCAACGCGCGGCGCGAAAGGATGCCGCGTCGCCGACCGCACGAGCGTGCATCAGGCCACGCGACGGCCCTGGGGAGAAAGGTCGCCGCTTCGGAATCCGAACCCTGGACAGCCCGACGAGTGGCCAGGTTCCCCAGAGGTTCCTGTCGTTTTTGTCAGTTTGAGATTTTGCGGCTGCGCGCGACGGAAAGGGGGGCCAAAGCTGGGCGGGTGCGCCGCCCGCGCGAGAATCGGTTCATATGGCAAATTCGATTCTGCCGACAAAGGAAATACAACCGGCCGCGCGCCGGCTGCTCCCCGCCCATCAGAACCTGCCCGACGATCAAAGTTTGCCAGACGGCGGCAATTGGCCGTCGCCTCCCGCCGGCAAAGCCTCTCGCCATTTCCCTTCGTGCTTCTGAGTCTGTCCGCATGTCCATTCGCCCGGCAATTGTTGCTTTGTCGCTGGCCGTGTGCGGCGTCGCTACCGATGCGGCCCGAGGGCAGATCACGTCGCTGGCCGACGATATCCTGGTCATCACCAAGGGCGTGCAAGCGCAAGAGCAGCGTCGCAACGATCAACATCTGGGAGGCGACATCGGCGGCACGATCAGCGCGCTGGGCGCAAGTCCCGGCAGCGGCGATACGCGTCTCGAACAGCGCGGCACCGGTTCGCCGGGGGCCAGCTACCGGCGCCCGAACCAGGACGTGGTACAGGCCGCCGCCAGCGACGGTCAACGACGGCCTTTCGCTCAGGTGCGCATGCAAGCGCCCGAGGCCGTGCCGGCGCCGCCACCGCGCTTCCTGGGCGCGCTCGATCTGCCGGCGGAAGAAGACCAAGGACCGCCCGATGGACTGACGATGGATGCCGCCATCGATCGGCTGGTGCGCTACAGCTACGACCTGCGCGTGAAGTCGTTCGAGATTCCACAAGCGCGGGCCGACGTGCTCACGGCCAGCTTGCGGGCCAACCCGATGGTGTTCGGCACGGCCTCGTCGGTTCCCTATGCGCCTTATTCGCCGCAGCGGCCTGGGGAGGTGAGCTTCAGCGCCACCGTGATTTATCCGTTCGACGTCAGCCACAAGCGGCAGGCGCGCACGGTGGTCGCCGCGCAAGCCGAGCGCGTGATCGAGGCGCAGTATCAGGACGCCGTGCGCATCGACCTCGACAAGATGTACATGGCGTACCTGGACGTGGTGGCCGCCCGCGAGACGTTGCGCTTTGCCACCGCCAGCCGCGACGGTTTGCGCCGCGTGTCGCAACTGGCGGAGCAGCAATTGCAGAATAAGCAACTGGCGCAAACCGAAGTGGACCGCATCAATATCCAGCTCGATAGCGCCGAGATCGGCGTCGAGCAGGCCGCGGTCGCTCTGCGCGAGAGCAAATACGCGCTGGCTCTGCAACTGGCAATTCCGCTCGATGCGGCCGAGCAAGTCGAGTTACGCGCCAGCTTGCGCGACGCGGCGCCGGCGCCGCCGCCGGACGACGAGTTGATCGCCCTGGCCTATGGTTCGCGACCCGATCTCGTGGCCTTCCGCCTGGGCGTGAATCGAGCCCGGGCCGACGTACAGCTTTCCCAAGCGGAAAAGACTTCGGACCTGTTCCTCTTGTACACGCCGTGGGAGATCCAGAACAACTCGGCGATCGGCGGCCAGAATGCCAATAGCTGGTCGCTGGCGGCGTTCGGCAGCGTGGCCCTGTTCAACCGGAATCAGGGCAATATCCGGCGGGCACAATTGAACGTCTCGCAGACGCGCAGCGAACTGTATGGCCTGGAACAACAAATCGGCCAGGAAGTGCGCCGGGCCCGGGCCGAGTACGAGGCCAGCCGGCAAGTGGTCGAGCGACTGGAGCGCACGGTCGTCCCGCGCTCGCGCCGCGTGCGCGAGGGCGCGCTGCGAAGCCTCACGGCCGGCGAAACGAGCGTGCTCGACTACCTGGCCGCACAGCGCGAACACAACGACGTGGTGCAGCAATATCGCGATGCGCTGGTGCGCCACCGCCGCAGCATGCTCCGACTGAACACGGCCGTGGGTATGCGGGTATTGCCTTAGTGGCGGTCAACCATCGGCTACTTGCCAAACAGCGCCCGCAGGCAGATTTGCGACCACGTTTCAAAGCCGCTCAGGTCGGCCAGTAGCTCGTCGACCGGGACGAAGCCGCATTCCATGAGCTCGGTTTCGCGCGGGCGAACGGCCGGCTCTTCGACATCGAACAGATGGACGACGCCCAGGTGGACCTGGCCGACCGGCGTTTCATCGTCGTTGATCAATCCGACGCAGCGTTCCGTGTACGCCGTGTCGATGAAGATCTCTTCGTCCAGCTCGCGGCGCATCCCTTCCTGGTAGACGTTGTCGCCGGCGTGGCTGTCGTCTGACGAGATGTGGCCGCCAATGCCCACGCTGCGCTTGCTGCGCAGGCGCCCCTCGCCTTGCCCTTTGCCGCGCGTGTAGGCGAAAACGTGCGGCCGTCCGGCCGCATCAACATGGCGGAAGACGCAGTAAGGAATCAGCTGCTTGAACGACGGGTCTTCTTCCATCTCGCCGCGCGGGCGGTAGCTGGTATGCGCCGGCTTGAGCAGCTCGGCCAGGTAACGATGCGTGTCCGTCGAGAAGCCCTGGAAATGGCCCAGGCGGTGGAATAACTCGGTCGGAACGACCAACACATGCTCCGTCGAAACCTCGACCATGGTTGACTCCCTTCAATCGGTTTTTTCGTAGGTCCGTGGCACCACCTGCAAGCAGCGACAGTATAGGGCGATGCCAGCAGAGTGACGAGCGGCTGGCAGAGCGAAAGGCCCCGAATCAGGAGAACTGCAAAGTTGAGATTCTGCGCGCGCATCTTCTGTAGCCGGCTCTGTGAGGCCGGGATTTCACGTGCGGCTTCCGGGGTAACAGACCCCGGCGAAGACTTTGCAGTTCTCCTGAGCCCCCGAATCGGCGTCCTGGCGGGGGGGGCCGGCCTTCGGTACGATGGGTAGTTCGTGACTTCTTTCCCGCGGCGCCATCGGGCCTTCGTTAACCCGCCGCGGCCGTTCCCGCCTGCCGATATTGCCATGTCGCCGACCGGTACCGAATCGCAGCCAGCGCAGGTCGAGCCACTGCCGGCGAACATCACCAGCGTGCAGCCTGGCGGTGGCGTTTGCTACAGCCTGGAGCTGGCCTGGGGGCGTGTGCGGCGGTGGTACCTGCGCACCTTCCGACGCGGCTACGTCGCACGGATGGCGGCCTTGCGGCAGGGAGACACGACCGGCGCTCCGCACGAGATTCTTGACCCGCGTGACTTGAAGTACTGCCGGAACCTGTGTACCGCCGCGTGGAAAGACGCGGATGACCCGTTCGCCTGGCGCGAGAGGATTCCGTTTGCTCGCTGGGGTCTGGCCGAGCTGCAGTTGATGAGCTATCCACTGCTAGCCGGCATCGTGGCGCTTGTGATGACCCGCTACTGGCCGCTCGCTGTTCCGCTGGCGGTTGTGCTGGGGCTGATCGTGTATTTCTTTCGCGACCCGCCGCGGCGGATTCCGCAAGAGCCAGGGCTGATGGTGTCGCCGGCCGACGGAAAAGTCGTGGAAATCGTGCCGCTTGATCATGACGAGTTCATCGGCGGCCCGGCCGTGCGGATCGGACTTTTCTTGTCGATCTTCAACGTCCATCTGAACCGTGTCCCCTGCGACGCGCGGGTGCTATCCTTGCGATATGCACCGGGCAAGTTCCTAAGCGCGTTGCGGCCGGAGAGCGCGCGAGAGAACGAGGCCATGTGGATCGGCCTCGAAGAGACCGGCCCTGCACGGCGGCGGTTGGTTGTCCGGCAGATCGCCGGGCAGTTTGCCCGCCGTATCGTCTGCGGCTTGCGGCCGGGGGAAGAGCTGGCGCGTGGAAAGCAGTTTGGCATGATCAAACTCGGATCGCGCACCGAGCTGATCCTGCCCGCCGGTGGCCTGGAGATCGTAACGCGGCTGGGCGAGCGCGTGGCCGCCGGAAGCAGCGTGCTCGCACGCTACAAGGACGCGTGAACCAGGCACGGCCTGCGACCTTCAATAACGAACTGACAGAACAACAACGCTGAAACCAGTTGGCCCCGCCGACGGGCAGCCGACGCGAGAACTACTGACATGATGGCCCGCATTCGTACTGTCGCCGTGCTGCCGACGTTGTTCACGTTGGCGAATTTGGTGTGCGGCTTTTTCGCGATCGTGGTGGCAGCGCGGGTCGACGCGCCCACTTCGAGCCAGGTTCCCGTCACTTCCCCCTTGGGAACGCGCAGCCCGGTAAAAGCCGTGCAGGCACTGGACAAGAACGACCCGACGCACAACATCATGCTGAGCGGCTGGTTGATTTTCCTGGCCATGCTGTTCGACGCGTTGGATGGGCATATCGCGCGGCTGTCGAACTGGACGAGCGACTTCGGCGCGCAGCTCGATAGTTTGTCCGACCTGGTGACCTTCGGCGTTGCGCCGGCATTTGTGTTGGTGAAGATGTGTCCCAGCTTTACGTATTTGCATCACGATTGGGCGTGGATGATCGCGGCTTCGTATGTTGTTTGCGCGGCGTTGCGCCTGGCGCGTTTCACGATCGAGACGGGCGAGGACGACGATCACCTGCACTTCTCGGGGCTGCCCAGCCCGGCGGCCGCGGCGTCGATCGCCGGTTTCGCGATCATGTTCTACACGCTGCGGCGATCGGACAATCCGCTCGTATTTGCCGATCAGGTCGACGTCGTGCTGCAAACAGTATTGCCGTTTTTCGCGGCGCTGGTCGCGCTCCTGATGGTGTCGCGTATTCCTTATCCGCACCTGGTGAACCAGATGTTCTCGGGCCAACGCAGCCTGGGACACGTCGTGGGGCTGGTGTTTGCCCTGGTGGCGATCATGGTGATCCGCGGCTACGCCGTGCCGCTGGTGTGCTGCGGCTTCGTGGCGATGGGCCCGATTCAATACGCCTGGCAGGAGTACATCGAGCGTCAGCCGCACAAGGATCCGCTCTTCTAGTTGCTCACTGTGTTCTCTGGCGTTTCACCGCCTACTGCCCTCTGCCTACGGCCTACTAACTGATGTTCACCGGTCTCGTCGAATCACTGGCCGAGGTTGCCCGCGTCGAGTCGCGACCGCCGGGACGATTGATCGTGCTGCGCGCGCCGCAGCAAGCCGCGGGGGCGCGCTTGGGGGACAGCGTGGCCGTCAATGGCTGCTGCCTGACCTGCGTGGCGATCGAGGGCGAGCTGTTGTCATTCGAGGCCGGGGCCGAAACGCTCAGTCGCACCAACCTGGGCGAACTGACGCCCGGCAGCATGGTCAACGTCGAGACCTCGCTGGCCTTCGGTGACAAGCTCGGGGGCCACCTGGTCACGGGACACATCGACGCGGTGGGCACGCTCGACCGCCGCCAGGACGACGCTCAGTGGTCGACCTGCTGGTTTTCGTTTCCGTCGGCTCTGCGCCGCCAGATGGCCAGCAAAGCCTCGATCGCCGTCGACGGCGTCAGCCTGACCTTGGTCGACGTCGAGCCGACGCGGTTCAGCGTGGCACTCATTCCTCACACGCTCGCGCACACCACGCTGGGACGACTGCAACCGGGCGGCCGGGTGAACCTGGAAACCGACCTGGTCGCCAAGTACGTTGAACAGCAGACCGCGGCCTGGCGCACGCCGTAAAGAAACGATTCGGCCGGATGACGATTTCGCGATAATGACTACATCGACAACCGCGCAAACGCAGTCGTTTCTCATGCGCCGCTTCGCCGAAGTGGGAATCCATCCCAATGCGAAGCGCGGGCAGAATTTTCTCATCGATTTGAACCTGCTGCGCCTGCTCGTCGAGGCTGCGCGGCTCGACCCGCGCGATGTCGTGCTGGAAGTGGGAACCGGCATGGGCTCGCTGACGGCGCTCGTCGCCCCGCAGGTGGCGGCGGTCGTCACGGTCGAGATCGATCAGCAATTGCACCAACTGGCCAGCGAAGAGCTGATCGATTGCGAAAACGTGCGTCTGCTTTCGCAAGACGCGCTACGCAACAAGAACAATCTCGCCAGCGAGGTTCTCGAGGCGATAACTCAGGAGCTGGCCGCCGGGCCGGATCGCCGCTTCAAGCTCGTGGCCAACCTTCCGTATGCCGTGGCGACGCCGGTGATGTCGAACCTGCTGGCTGGTGAGCTGGTGCCGGCGAGCATGACGGTGACGATTCAGAAGGAGCTGGCCGACCGGATCATGGCCCGGCCCGCCACCAAGGACTATAGCGCCCTGAGCGTGTGGATGCAGTCGCAATGCCGCATCGAGCTGGTGCGCGTGATGCCGCCGTCGGTCTTCTGGCCGCGGCCGAAAGTCAACTCGGCCATCCTACATATCATCATCGACGAGGAGCTACGCAGCCGAATTCCCGATCGGGCCTACTTTCACGAATTCGTGCGGTCGATGTTCTTTCATCGCCGCAAATTTCTGCGCAGCGAGCTGGCCAGTGCCTTCAAGGGCCGGCTGACCAAAAGCGACGCCGACGAGATCATGGCTTCGCTCGAACTCGGTCCCACGGCGCGGGCCGAGGAGCTGGACGTCGAAACCATGCTGCGGCTGTGCGAGACGGTGCGGGCAAGACTCCCAGCCGCAACGTAAATGTTTCATCGCATTGTGAATTCGGTGCCACTGGTGGCTCGCCCACCAGTGGTGACTTTCGCAAGAACACTGGTAGACAAGCTACCAGTGGCACACCCAGGTCCTGTGACTCTTAAGCCCGCGACAGGAATTCGCCAGTGCGGGCATCGACTTTGATCGTTTCGCCGGTCGACAGATACTCGGGCACTTGCACGACCAGGCCGGTTTCGAGCGTGGCGGGCTTGGTGCGCCCCGTGGCCGAGTTGCCCTTCACCGACGGGTCAGTTTGGCTGATCACTAGCTCGATCGTTTGCGGAATCTGCAGCCCGACCGCTTGCTCGTTGTAGATCAGGATCTGCACGCCCTCGAGCCGGTCGGTGAGGTATTTGGCCTCTTCCTCGATGTCGGCCAGGGGAAGCGAATACTGGTTGAAATCACCCTCATCGAGAAAGTGCATGTCCGAAGCGTCGGCGTACATGAACTTCACCGGGCGGCGGAAGAAATCAGCCTCGGGCAGCGATTCGCCCCCTTTGAGCGTGATATCCACCTTCTGCTTGGTCACCAGGTTGCGAGCGCGAAACTTATAGAGCGTAGCGGCGCCACGGGCCGAGGGGCTTTGCACCGAAATGCCCTCGATCATGCAAGGGGCATCCAGGTAATTGAGAATCGTGCCGCGTTTGATGTCTTTGGCGATCATGGTAGTAGTTTGCCGGAACGGGAAACTTTATCAAGGCCCGGGGGTGCGGCCCTGTGAGAAAGTTCCCGGAAGTCGGGCCGTGTAGGGTGCGCTGCGCGCACCTGGAGCAAAATGATTGCGCCACGGTGCCCACAGGGCACCCTACGGACAGCGAGGCCGGGAAGTCATAGGTGCGGCTCCGGGCTCAAAGAGCCCGGCTACAGAAAAACGGCGCTGAGCGTGCATGTTATGCACTCTCACGGGTGCCCACGCGCGCCGGGCCCGCCTTACATAATCGCGAAATAATTCGACACTGCGAAGTCGAAGTTCGCGGGCGTCATTTCCGGTGCCTGGTTCTGGTACAGGCAGTGATTGCGAATCTGCAACAGCAAGTCGCGCGGCTGGCAACAGCGGAACGGGCGGTTCACCGGCCGGTAATGGCTATCGATCAAGTAATCGACCGCCGCGGCGTTGTACTGAAAGCCCAACCGCGGCGCCATCATCTCGAAAAGTTCGCGGAACTCCTGCTCGCTGGGGTCGGCCACGTCGATCTTGTACGGGATACGACGCAGAAACGCGTCGTCGACAAGGTCTTTGGGCTGCAGGTTCGTCGAAAAGATGATCAGTTGATCGAACGGCACCTGCACCTTCTTGCCGTTGGGCAGATTCAGATAGTCGTAGCGCTTTTCCAAGGGCACGATCCAGCGATTCAACAGCTCGTCGGTGCTCATCCGCTGCCGGCCGAAGTCGTCGATTACCAGGATGCCGCAGTTGCTCTTCAGTTGCAGCGGCGCCTCGCAGATATTGGTCGACGAATTGACGGTCACTTCCAGGGCCGACATCGTGAGCTCGCCACCGACGACGATCGTCGGCCGACGGATGCGCACCCAGCGCTGATCGACCTTGTTGTCGTTGACCAGTCCTTCGCGCTGCTCGACCGGCGCTTCGTCGTGGTTGACGGGGTCGAACATGCGGATGATTTCGCCGTCGACGACGATGGTTCGCGGAATCCAGATGTAGGGTCCAAAGGCGGCCGTCACGCGTTCGGCAATGCTCGTCTTGCCATTGCCCGGCGCACCGTAGAGGAACAGCCCGCGTCCGGAATTGATGGCCGGACCGAGCCGGTCGAGGATGCGTTTGTTCAAAAGCAGGTCGGTGAACGCGCGGCTCAGGTCATCGGCCGTGGGGTGCTGATTCGTCAGCGATTGCGCGCCGACGCTGTCGATGTAGTCTGACAATGAGACCGGAGCGGAGCCGAAGTACGCGCAGTGCTCGGAATAGCGGCGGGCACGCTCGCGCCCCATGTCGGTCAGTTGGTACTCGTAGTCGCCCATCGTGGTCGTGCCGCGATAGTAGACCAATTGCTCCGACTTCAACCGGTGCAGCATCCCCTCGATCAGCTTGAACGGCAGCTTGACCTGGTCGGCCACCTGCATGCCGGACGCCGAGCCGCAGGCGAGCAGGTACTTCATGCACAGGGCTTCGACTTCAGATTCGTTGAGCTGCGTTTGTGCCCAGTCGGACGGCTCGACGGGAAAGAAGACATTCTCGTCTCCGGTCGCTCGCTCGGGTGTCATCGACGGCGGCGTGACGACGCCTACGCGCAACTGATTGATGCGATGCAGCAGTTGATCGAGCTTGGCGTCGACGTGCTCGCCGTGGCCATTGGCGTGAGCCGATTCGCTCGCAGGGGCAGGGGCCTCGGCGGCTGCAGCGGCGGCCGTGCTCACAAAGTCGTGCGTATCCGCGGATCCCAGGGTGGGATGTGTCAGATTGTCGATTTCAGGCGTCATCGATCGGCACCTTGGCTGGGTGAAGAAGCGAATTGGCTCGCGCGCGGACGTGCCAACAGAGGGGCATGGATCGTCCAAAGGGAACTCTAGTTCGCCGGTCAAATCCGCCGGCGGACGCGGGCGTCCGATTGCGTCAATCGTGCGGAAGGTCGTGTACTGCCCCCGCAGCGGCGCAATACTTCGGCCGTATGATTTGACTCCTCAATACTGCGCCGCGGTTTCTCGCCTGATCGGCCGGAATCGTCGATAATTCTCCTTTCGGCGCCTGCGCAGGCCCTGGGAAAGCGCCCCTGCCGAGTGTTAGAATCCGCGCCAGAGGGCCGGCCGAGGTTCACCCGCATCTGACATTTCGCCAAGGAAAGTTTTCGCCATGAGCGGCACGTCGCGCAAGCATGATCCGTTCGCAGCACGAGATACCTTTGACACCGGGTCGGGCAAGGCCGGCATCTACCGCCTGTCGAAACTGGAGGCCGCCGGACTGGGCCATATCGACGCATTGCCGTTCTCGATCCGCTTGCTGCTCGAAGCGGCCTTGCGAAACTGCGACGGCTACGAAGTCACGGAAGCCGACGTCAAGTCGCTCGCCCAGTGGGCCACCACCAGCAAGCAGGACGTGGAGATTCCTTTCAAGCCGGCGCGCGTCGTGTTGCAGGATTTCACCGGCGTACCGTGCGTCGTCGATCTGGCGGCCATGCGCGGGGCGATGAAACACCTGGGCGGCGATCCGAAAAAAATCAATCCATTGATTCCCGTCGACCTGGTGATCGACCATTCGGTGCAGGTCGATCATTTCGGCGAGGCCGACTCGCTCGATCGGAACGTCGATCTGGAATTCAGCCGCAATCGCGAACGTTACGAATTTCTCCGCTGGGGGCAAAAAGCCTTCGATAACTTCCGCGTGGTGCCGCCCGCCGTGGGCATCGTCCACCAGGTGAATCTCGAGTTTCTCGCCAAGTGCGTTTTCCTGCGCAAGGACGAACACGGCGACGTCGCCGTGCCCGACACCCTGGTCGGTACCGATAGCCATACGACGATGATCAACGGGCTGGGCGTCCTGGGGTGGGGCGTGGGCGGCATCGAGGCCGAGGCCGTCATGCTCGGCCAGCCGTTGTACATGCTGCTGCCCGAGGTCGTCGGCTTCGAACTGACGGGCGAGCTGCCCGCCGGGACCACGGCCACGGACCTGGTGCTGACGGTGACGCAAATCCTGCGCAAGGCGGGCGTGGTCGGCAAGTTCGTGGAATTCTTCGGGACAGGGGTGTCGAACATGAAGCTGGCCGATCGCGCCACGATCGGCAACATGGCCCCCGAATACGGCGCGACGATGGGCTTCTTCCCCGTCGACGACGAAACGCTGCGTTACCTGCGCATGACCGGCCGCACGGATGCCGAGGTGCAACTGGTCGAACGCTATACCAAGGAACAAGGTCTGTTCCGCACCGACAGCACGCCGACTCCCAAGTTCAGCGAAAAGCTGTCGCTTGACCTGAGCAAGGTCGAGCCGAGCATGGCCGGCCCGAAGCGGCCACAAGACCGCGTGCCGTTGGCCGGCATGCAGGAGTCGTTCCGCAAGTCATTGCGGGCGCCGATTGCCGAGCGCGGCTTCGCCCTTTCCGAATCCGATACCACGCGCAAAGCCACGGTCTCGGACAATGGTTCTTCGAGCGAAATCGGGCATGGCGCCGTGGTAATCGCCGCGATCACTAGCTGCACCAACACCAGCAACCCTTCGGTGATGCTGGGCGCGGGGCTATTGGCCAAGAAGGCAGTCGCGAAAGGGCTGCACGTCAAGCCGCACGTGAAGACCAGCCTGGCGCCGGGATCGCGCGTCGTGACCGATTACCTGGAAAAGGCCGGCTTGACCAAGGCGCTCGACACGCTGGGGTTCAACACCGTCGGCTATGGCTGCACCACGTGCATTGGCAACAGCGGCCCGCTGCCCGAGCCCGTGGCCGACGCGGTGACGAAAGGGGACCTGGTGGCGGCGGCCGTGCTGAGCGGCAATCGCAACTTCGAGGGGCGCATCAACCCGTTGGTGAAAGCCAACTACCTGGCCAGCCCGCCGCTGGTGGTGGCGTATGCCCTGGCCGGTACGACCGATATCGACCTGGTGAAAGAACCGCTGGGCAAAGGCAGCGACGGCAAGCCCGTCTATCTGAAAGATATCTGGCCGACGCAAAAGGAAGTCAGCGAAGCCATTGAGCAATCCGTGAAGCCCGACGCCTTCCGGGCGCGCTACTCGGGCGTATTCGAATCGAACAAGCGTTGGAACGAGATCAAAGTATCCGGCAGCGACCTGTACGCCTGGAACGAAGACAGCACATACATCCAGGAGCCGCCGTTTTTGAGCGAAATCAAAGCCAAGGCCGAACCGGTACAGCCGATCAAGGGCGCGCGGGTTCTGGCGGCCTTAGGCGATTCGGTCACGACCGACCATATTTCGCCGGCCGGGTCGATCGCCACCAAGAGCCCTGCCGGAAAGTTCCTGATCGAGCATGGCGTCGATCCGCGCGACTTCAACAGCTACGGCGCGCGGCGCGGCAACGACCGCGTGATGACCCGCGGCACGTTCGCCAATATCCGCATTCGCAACCTGCTCGCACCGGGGACCGAAGGAGGCGTGACGCGCCATTTGCCCGACGGAAAAGAAATGTCGATTTACGACGCGGCCGTGCAATATCACAAGGATAAAGTTCCGCTCGTGGTGCTGGCCGGCGCCGAATACGGTACGGGGAGCAGCCGCGACTGGGCCGCCAAGGGAACCATGCTCCTGGGCGTGCGCGTCGTGATCGCCGTCAGCTACGAACGCATTCACCGCAGCAACCTGGTCGGCATGGGCATTCTCCCTTTGCAATTCGTCAAGGGAGAAACCTGGCAATCGCTCGGCCTGACGGGCGAGGAAACCTTCGACGTCGCGGGGCTGGACGACAATATCAAGCCGCGCAGCCAGATCACGGTGCGGGCGACCGCGCCGGGCGGCAAGGTCACGGAGTTCAAAGCCACGGTGCGCATCGATTCGCCGGTCGAGGTTGATTACTACCGCAACGGCGGCATCCTGCAAACCGTGCTGCGCAAGCTGGCCAGCACCAAGTAGGGCATGCACTGCCGCGAGGTTGCGTGTTGAAGCGCCTCAAAGACGGGGGTCACCGGGAAACGTGTCGTTTCGCGCTCGGTGGCGCGGTAATTGTCATTTGTTGGTCGGCGATTCACCCGCGGCCGCGCCTTCGCTCGACCTTGCCGGCGGCGGATCGGGGCGAACGTATTCGACCAGGATGCCGTGCAGCAGGCCCGCCGGTGTCGGCAGCTCGCCGATCAATCGATAATGATCGGCGAACCAGGTAGCCAACAGGTCGGCGTAGCCGTCGTCGGAAATCTTGAAGTTCTGCACTCCGTAGTCAAGCAAGTCCTGGTCCGTGATGATCAAGTAATCGGGGGGCTGCTCGCGGAACGCCGCGAGCATGTTCGTTTCGCCAAACATCAGCATTTCGACCGGCATGAGGGAAATATAGGGCGTAGGGTTGCGCCGCCGCGACAAGTAGTTGAGCATGATCCCTTCCGGCGCGACGGCCAGCGTAGCGTCGCGCGGGGTCAGGGTGACCACCTCGGTAAGCAGGCGACGGACTTCAGTACCGCGCGAATCGGCCCAAAACGCATCAGCACCCGATCCGACCGGCACAGTCAGTTTCGCGAACTTCTGCCGCGTGGCGTCGAGGCAACGCGCCACGAGGACGAGCAGCACGGCGAGTAGCGCTGCACGCAGCATCCGGCCCGAGCCGCCGCTCGATGCAATCGCGCGCGGAACCCATTCCCAAAGCGCGAAGATCGTGAGCAACGTGGCGGGCATGGCCAGATAAAATCCATAGTGCCCCAGGCGCACGTACAACAGGATTTTGGCGAGCATGAGCAGGGCGAACAGTGCCAAGGCCAATACCAGGGAAAGCTTGCCGCGCGTTTCCGGATCGGTATTTCGGCGCCATAAGATCGCGGCCGCCGCGAGAGCCAGTGTCATGAACAGCGGCAGCGGCGCCACGGCGTCTGACACGGGCAGCTTGGCGAAGTTCATCACCAGCGCCGTGACCACGACGACGAAGCAAGCGACCGCGGCCACCTGCTCCGCGGCACGCGAACGCCAGACCAGTAGACCGATGCCGGCCGGTATGCCCAGCAACAGGCCGTACCAGAAGAGCATGAACAGGAGCACGACCAGGTGTTTGACGGCGCCTTGCGCGCCCATCGAGTATGTGTAGAACGGCAACGACGTGATCTCCGAGTCGAGCACCCATTTCCATCCTCCCAAGGTGCCTGCCGCGGCCGCCGTGAAAGGCATGGCGAGCGACAATAGCGCCACGGCCAAGAAAATGGGGGTCACGATCGCGCCGAGAAAAACGAGCGCCGTGTGCAGCGGCGAAGCTTTCCGCACGACGCTGGCGCGGCAGGCGAGCCCCACTCCCAGGGCCGCGGCCGGGAGCGTGGCCAGGAGGATCTCGGGCTTGGTGAGGGCGCTCAATCCTACGCAGAGCCCGCATAGCGCGACATTGGTGAGCTGGCCGCCGCGCACGTATCGGGAGAGGAAATAAAACGACGCCACGGCCAGCGTCACGCCATGCGTTGCTTCGTGCGAATACGGACAGATGTAATTGTAATTGCCAATGGTCGTATAGCGGGCGAACGCAAACGAGCCGATGAGCACGAGGCAGGCGAGCGTGGCCGATACGCGGCTGCCGATGTGCGTGAAGAGCGCGTACCACAGGTACAAGAGCACGCCCAGGATTGCCAGGTTGGCAAACGCCAGTGTTTGCAAGCCGACGCCGAACACGCGGAACCACAGAGAATTGATATACGGAGACAAGGGACCGTTGAAATACGCCAGGTCCCGGTAGAGCACTTCTCCGTCGCTGATTTGCCAAGGGACATACAACTCGCGCCCGAAATCGACCATCACGTCGGGCCAGGTCCTCCACGACCAGCAGAACATCGCGATCGTCGCAACAACAAGGATCACCGGGGCAAGAAGGCGCGCGACCGTCGGTGGCAGCTTTATCGTTGCTTGCGCGCGTGGCGGCGCGGCGGCCGCGGCCGGCAACCTGCGCTTTTTGTTTCTGGTCGCGCTCATCGGGTCTCCGGCGGTGTACTACGGCGTAACCTTACTGGTTTTCCGGACGTGCTAACAGTTCACCGGGCGGCCCCAGGAGCGCTCGTTCGAGATCCGCGTCGGTAAGCCTGTAGAGAAGCAGGGAATATCCGATCTTGGCGTCAGGCTCGCGCTGCCGCAAAAAGCTGCACAGCCGACCGAGGCGCAATTCGTCGTAGCTACGCAGGGCCATCGTCAGTTCATGATCGCTCAACTGCGGCGCCCGCTCGTGGCATGTTTGCAGATCGGCGCCATTCTCGACGGCCACGGCGAACGCCCTGCGCAGCGTTTGGTAAAGCTGCTCGTAAACTTTGTTCCAATGTCCCGTGTATTCGCCGTAGACCGGTTGCAGCATCGTTGCGCTCAGGCAGTACCATCCCGGCCGCAGCGCCGGCGGCGGCCGGTCATCGTGCCAGCGCGTGCGAAAGCCGAAAAGCGGCTCCGCGTCGATGCCGTAGTATTCCGGATCGGCCATGCCGAAGTACGACAGGTACACGCGGCCGTGGTCCGACGCCTCGCGAGGATGCGCGTCGAGCCAGCGCTTGAGACCTTTCAAATCCTGGCCCCAGTCGAGCGAACTGTCGACCAGCCGGCGATAAGCCAGGTCAGGCCCGCCGGAAAGGATGTTGAAATACGCCAGGTAATTCGGCCAGGTCCAAGCGGCGTTGATCGCCGCGAGCACGAGCGCACCCATTGTCATGAAGCGTGCCACCGCGACGGTTCGCGGTGCCGGGTCGGCGGGAATAACTCGCTTCCGGCGCTCTCCGTCCACGGTTTTCACGGACGGCGATCGAAACCATAGAGCCGCCGCGCCCGCCAGGATCAATAGTGGTGGATACGTCGGCAGTATGTGACGGTGCCCGATGTTCAGGCCGCTCTTGAGCGCTATGATCCAATATAGAACCCACAGCGCCACGAGCGGTGTTAGCGGATACCACCAGGCCCGTTGCGGAGCGTCTGTCGCGCCTGTGCCGGCGCGCGGCCGCAGGAAACGGCAGCCAGCAGCCGCGAGCGCCAACACGGCGAACATCGACAGCGGCGTTTTCCACGCAAAGCACAACGGAAAGAAACTCAACGAACCCGCGCTACGATACACCCCGTCGAGAAACGCAGGCCGCGCGCCGCTATAGAGCGTATAGCCGAAGCCGAACAGGAAGGCCTCGGGCAGTAAGTGGTGGTCGCGCGCGACTTGCAGGGGCGCGATCACGTATTGCGGCAGGCCGCCGTACAACGTGTCCCAAGTGACATGGAATTGGGCAACCTCGTTCGAGGCCTCGGGCGCAAAGGCCGAGTACCGAAAACCGTACGAGGCCCAGATGACCAGGAAGACGCCCAGAACTTCGAGCAGGGCGATGCCCGCAAACAGCGCCAATTGCGGACCCAAGCCGCTCACCTGGCGCGAACGACGGACACGCCATTCGATCGGCGTCGAATCCGTCGAACGAACCGCCACCAGCACGGCCGCGATCGGCACGATCAAAACGCCCGAAGACTTGGAAAGCATCAAGCCCGATAGCGCGACGCATGCCGCCGCCAGTCCAAGCGGCGTCACGCGATGGAGCAGCATCCACACGCTACCGACCGACAGGGTAAAGAATAATGTGGCCAGCAAATCGGACGTGGTGAGAAAGCCGTTCGCCAGAATGGTCGGCGAAAAGGCATACAGCGTCAGGCTGATCAAGCCTCCATAGGCGCCAAAAAGCTTGCGCGACCACAGGTACACGACCAGCCCCAAGGCGACGCTAGCCAGACCGATCACGGCGCGGCCGCGGCGCAGCATGCTTTCCAGGTCGTTGCCGGAGTGGAAGAGGAAGTGGTCGCTGATCTCCCACGGTGATCCCTCGTCCCACGAGTCGTCCTGCGTGGGAGCAAACCGTACTCCTGACAGGTAAACCGGCAGCGCGGCCAGTCGCTGCGACCAGTTGCCGTTTTCGGGGTGCATGCGAAAGTCGCCCAGCGACCAGTAGATCATTCCGCCCGTCAGATGGACTCCTTCGTCGAAGGTCATCGACTTCTGCCAGGCGGCGCTGTAGCCAAGTGCGAAGTGACAGCCGAGCAAAAACACGACCGGCAACGGACCGCGCAGCAGGCGTTTGATGCTGGTCGGCTCAGGTGCTTTCTCGGATGACATGAGCGGCGTTGCCGAAATGGGACGGAAGCGTGGCGCGTGGTCTGACGCGAGTGAGCGGACGAAGGCAATGGGCGTCGATGACGTTAGCCTGTTCTATCTTCTCATCGCTCGTCAAGGAACCGCGCCTGAGTCCAGGCGATTCGCGCAACCCTGCCACGCTCTCAGGTGGGAGCACTCACCACGCGACGGCCCAGCGGCGTCAGATTCTCCCAGGTGAATTCGGCCAGGCAGGTCAGAAAATCGCCATTGAGGTAGCCGGGATTCCGCTCCAGGAAGAAGCGTTCGGCGGCGTGCTCGCCCGGCGCCGTGCCCGGTAACTGCCGCTCGTCGCGCACGGGCGTGGGCCGTTGCAAGGCAACGACACCCCGCACGGCGTCGTATTCGTCGGGGAATTTGATCCGCACGAGCGTGTCCAATCGCGCCTGCACATCGGCGGGAGTTGCCACGAGCGGCCGCGGATAATATTCGCGAAAAAAGCCGGGCATGAACCGGTACGTGCGATGCGTCGAAGTCAAAAGCAGTAAGTAAACCTTGTCGGCGTTGGCTTGCTGCGCGAGCGCGAAGCCATACCGTGCCCAGGCGTAAACCCAAGCTGGATGTCCCCAATATTCGGGATCGACGACGGTATCGCCGGCAAAAACCGCGGCCAGCCGCTCGCCGCCGCGCGTCGTCTCGAACAAGGTGATCGTCGAAAAGCCGCAAATCGAGCCCGATGCTGCTTCGCGAAGCAGCAGTACCGACGGCTTTTCGTCGAGATCGGCAAAGAATTGCGCCTGGTCCACCTGATCGAAATGGCGCGACATCAGCTCGAACAAGCGTCCGCGCTCGGCCGCGGATAGCTTGGGCACGGGGGTCACCTGGCAATCGAGCGCGTCCGGGCCGCGCGCCGGCGAGTCAGGATCGTTCATCGGCGTGCCCCTCGTCGGCGTCAATTTCGCAGCGAAAATCTTCGAACTTTCCCAGCGTTGCGCGCGGAATCGCATCGACGTATTGCAATCGCACCTCGAACGGATGCCCCACGGCGCGGATCACCCAGCCGCGCAGCCGCTCCTCTTCGTCGGGTTCCAGTGGCCGATGGACGACGAGCAGCATTTCCATCAAGGCGCGGGTGCGCTGGATCAGTTGAAACTGGTGGATCGGAGGAAAATCAGCCACTTCGTCGGTGCCCGCCAGTTCGATCGCCGGCCAGCGGCGTCGCCCATCGGGCAATACGGCCATGTTCCGTTGCCGCCCCATGATGCGCCGCAGCGAGGGCAAGCCCCGGCCGCAAGGGCACGGCGCGCCGACCTCGGCGTAATCACCAATGTCGTAGCGCAACAGCGGCGTGGCAAAGTTGTGTAGGGCCGTCACCACGACCCGCCCGACTTGCCCCGGCAGGCACGGCCGGCTGTCTTCGTCGATGACTTCGACCAGCACGTTTTCGGCTTGCACGTGATAATTCTCGCCTGTGGGACATTCCAGGGCGATGTACCCAACTTCTTGCGAGCTGTACATATCGACGACGCGCACATTCCACGTGTGCCGGCAGGCGGTGCGCACGCGCGGCTCGAGCAGCTCGCCGAAGGTCCGCGCTTCGCGCAGCCGCGGCAAGCGCCAGCCGTGCTCCCGTGAATGCCGCACAAGCGCCATCAGGTTCGAAGGATACGTCAGCAGATAATCGGGATCGCGCGCCAAGAGCCACGTGACCTGCTCGTCGACCGTGCTGTGGATATTCAACGTGTGGCTGAGCCCAGTCGAGACGATGCCGCGCGTCGCCGGCCCCCAGTCCTCGGCCGAAATCCCATCGGGCGGGGCGGCCTCGTTACCGGGGAGCGAACGAATGGCCGCCAGCGTCGCGCCAGGCACGCGGCGATGCCACAAGTGATCGCGGAGCGTGCAGCAGTTCCAGAACAATTGCGTCAGGCCCGTGCCGATGATCATGACGGGCCGCCCCGTCGAACCGGAGGTGAACAGTTGGCTGCGCGGCCCATGAGCATCGGGCACGGCGCAAGAGACAAGCTCCGCATGGTGCTGCTGCACATCGGCGCGGGTCAACAGCGGGATGCGCCGCCACTCGTCCGGCCCATGAATCTTCTCCGGCGCAAGGCCGACACCTTCGAAGCGGCGCCGATAATAGGCGGTCGTGTCGAACGCGTGCGCCAGCAAACGCCCCAATTGCCTTGACTGTCGCGCCAGAATCTCCTCGGCCGACAACCACTGGATCGATTCGAACTGGCACTGCATCGCCAAAAGTTGCGACGCAAATGGGCCGGGTATGCCCGGCCAAATGGTGCCGTTGACGGTGCTGGTCACGTCGAGCATTCGTTCACCGTGGGGGCCGAGGTGCGCGGCGCGCACGCGAATGGGACATTCATTGCCGGGCCTCGTTTGTCGCCGCCGGTTCGGTGGGCGTTCCCTCGGGCCGGGGCAAAAGCTCGCACGGGTCACCGTCGAGCGCCGCGGCAACGTCGGCGTCCGAGAGCCGGTAAATCATGATCGAATAGCCGACTTGATCATCCGGTTCGCGCTGCCGCAGGCAACTACACAACCGGGCGAAGCATAGCACGCGATAGTTGTTAAAGCCTCTCTGCACTATGGCGGCAGGAGGGGCCATGTCGAACATTTGCTTCAAGGCGGCGGGATCGTGCGCGGCTCGCTGAAACGGCGTGACGACCTGCCGCAGGTTTTGATAGTCGTGTTCGAAAATCTCATTCCAGCGGCCCAGATAGGGCACCGCATACACCGATTGCAACATAGACGCGCTAATGCAGTAGAGCCCACCAGTCAGAGGAGCCGGTATGCTGCCGGTCTGCTTGGGAAAGTATTTTGGCAGCTCCTGGGCGCGGATGCCGTACGTCGCAGGAAGCGCGGTGCCGAAATAAGACAAGTAGACGCGCTGTGGGTCGCGGGAATCCTCGGGATGGGCGTCGAGCCAGCGTTTCAACTCGCCAAGATCTTGTCCCCAATCGAGCGAGCTGTCGACCAGGTGGCGGTAGGCATGCTTCGGCCCGCCCGCCACGACGTTGAAATACGCCAAATAATGCGGCCAGAAGCTGACGGTTTCCAGTGCGCTAACGGCCAACAGCGCGATCGTTGCGCCGCGGGCCGTGGTTGCGACTTTCGAATTACCGGCCGGCGTCGCGCGGCTCGCCACCTGGCCACGACCGGTGGCGGTTGGCGCTGTACTGCGCGCGGCGGCGACCGAAAACCACAGCCCCGCCGCTCCGGCGAAAATGAACATCGGCGGATACGTGGGAAGAATGTGCCGGTGTCCGATGTTCAGGGGCGTGCTCAGGGCCACGATCCAGTAGACGCCGAACAGCGCCGCGATGGGTGTCAGTTCGTAGAGAATCGTCGCGCGCGCAGGGGCGGAATCGGAACTTCGCTGGTCGGCGCCGCGAGCACGCACCACAAGGGCAGCCACGCCCAGTATCAGCACCGCGAACAACGCCAGCGGTGTCTTCCACAGCAGGCACAGCGGAAAGAAGCTCGACCAACCTCGGTCGCTGAACACTCCGTTGAGAAAGCCCACCCGATCTTTGGAATATCTCAAGGCGTAGGAGAACCCGTACAGGTAGGGCTCGGGCAGCAGTTGATGGTCGCGCGCAAAGCGCACGATCGAGCGCAGCCGCGGCGACTGGTCCTTGGCTTCGAGCTGTTCCCAAGTCTCTGCGTAGGCGCTGCCCTCTTCATACGGCGGTGCGAACATGGAATAGCGAAAACCGTAAGACGCCCAGACCAGGAGTACGACGCCCAGGAATTGCACGATCGCGATCGCGGCAAAGACGAGCGACTGCCGTGGCCGGCCGTTTATTTCATGGCGCGTGAGCAACGGAATCTGCAATGGCGTGGCGCGAGTCAGCCGCACGGCAACCATCGCCAGGGCCATGGGGATGATCAGCAAGCCCGAATATTTCGATAGTACGAGGCCTGAAAGACTGACGAGCGCCGCTACGAGCGTCAGGCAAGAGACACGATGCAAGAGCGCCCACACGGCGGCGGAGGAGGCCGTGAAGAAAAACGTGGCCGGCAGGTCGGACGTGACCAGAAAGCCGTTGGCCAGCATGGCGGGAGAAAAGGCGTAGAGCGCAAGGCTGATCAAGCCGCCCACGGCCCCAAAGATGCGCCGCGACCAGAGATAAACCAGGAGCGCCAAGAGCGCACTGGGAATTGCCATCATGGCCCGACAGCGCAACAGGATGCCGTCAGTGTCCCTTCCAAGCTCGGCCATCAAGCGCTCGGTGACTTTCCAGACATCCGAGGTCGCCCATGCCGGATCGTCGAGACTGACCTGAGAGCCGCGCAGATAGAGCGGCAGCGCGCCGAAGCGCTGCGACCAGTTGCCGTTTTCGGAGTGCAAGCGGTAATCGTTCGTGGTCCAATAGCTGAGGCCGCCCCCCAGGTGCGCGCTCTCGTCGAAGGTCATCGACTTGCGGGCGACGGCCGTCATTCCCAGCACCAGGTGGCAGGCAATCAGCAAAACCACGGGCACAGGGCCGCTGAGCCAGCCGGCGCGTGCTGTCGCATGGGGAGTATCGCGTTTCGCCATGATTCCCAAAGTTCCAACGCCTCTGAGCGGTAGGACCGCCGCGCAAGTGCCATCCGGTGCCGATCGGCAGCTTCCTAGCGTCCTATGCCGGCAGGCGATGCGTCAATATCCGGCGTCCGCCCCCCGTCGCCAGTCAGAAAACCGGTTTTGGCGTCGGCCACCTGGCCGACCTCGATCCAAGGTCCGCCTTGAGCGGATCGGCCAGCGCCGGTAGCATCCCCTCCATGAATTCCCCCCCGCGACTTTCCCTGGCCATTCCGGTTTTTAACGAGCGCGAGGTCTTTCCTGCGCTTGTCGAGCGTGTGGGAGCCGTGCTGGACAAGATTCCCGGCGGGCCGCACGAGATCGTGATGGTCGACGACGGCAGCTCGGACGGGACTGCCGATCTGCTGGAACAGGCCGCGGCCCGCGATCCACGCATCGTGGGCGTGCTGCTATCGCGTAATTTCGGCCACCAGGTGGCGATCACGGCCGCCATGGATCAGGTCTCGGGCGACGTGATCGTGATCATGGACGGCGACCTGCAAGATCCGCCGGAAGTGATCCCCAAACTGCTGGCCAAGCACGAAGAAGGCTACGACGTCGTCTATGCGCAGCGCGGCCAGCGCCAGGAAGGCTGGTACCTGCGCTTCTGCTACTGGCTGTTCTACCGCATCGTGACGAAGCTCTCGAACGTGCCGTTGCCGCTCGACAGCGGCGACTTCGCGTTGCTGTCGCGCCGCGTGGTCGACGCCATGCGCGCAGCCCCCGAACGGCAGCGCTATCTGCGCGGATTGCGGGCGTGGGTAGGATTCAAGCAGACGGGCATGGTTGTCGATCGCGCCGGCCGGCACGCCGGCCGGTCAAAGTACACGCCGCTGAAGCTGCTGAAACTCGCCTCGGACGGCATATTCGCCTTTTCGATCGTGCCTTTACGCGCGGCGCTATTCCTTGGCGCCGGGGCGATCGTGGCGTCCATCGTCTATGCCATTTACGCCATTCTGGCGCGGCTGGTCTTCGAAAGTAATACGCCGCCCGGCTTCGCCTCGTTGATCGTCGTGATCACGTTCCTGGCGGGCATGCAGCTCTTGATCCTCGGCGTCGTCGGCGAATACGTCGGCCGCATCTACGAGGAAGTGAAAGGACGCCCGCACTACATCTTGCGGAAAGTCGTCCGCGCAAAAGAAGCCGCTGAAGCAGCACCACAGCCGCGCTACGCCGACCAGTTATAGGTCCGCCGCAAAGCGGTGTGCACGATGGTCGTCAGGTTCAGGCGGCTGACCGGCTTCGAGAGCACCGAGAAGGCGTTTGCGCGACGGGCTTCTTCACGCAGCGCGTCGTCGGCGTTGGCCGACAGGATGATGCACGGCAGGATGACCTTGATCTCTTTCAAGAGTCGCAGCGTCTCCAGGCCGGTCAGACGCGGCATGTGCATGTCCAAGAGCACGAGGTGTACTTCCTCGCGGCGGACAACGTCGAGGGCCTCTTCGCCGTCGCTGGCCATGAACGTACGAAACCCCTGCGGCTCGAGCACCCCGCGCAGCGTCTCGCGGAAGCCCAGGTCGTCGTCCGTGATGAGCAGGTTGGGGGTCAGTCCGATCACGACTCGATTTCCATCCGCGACAGGCACTTAGGACCGTTCAAGCTCGGTGATAATGACTTGCCGTTTGATTCGAATTGCAACTCGGATGCCGAGCAGGCTCGGAACACCGCGCGGCGGGAGCGCGTCATCGCGATAATTCGTTGCCTGTCTTCATGTTAATATCGAACGTCGGCTGCCTGCTACAAGTTAGCTTAGGCAAAATGACAAGAAATCGCGAGACTCGGACAGGCAAGCTGCTGCCATTTCGGCAGGCATTTTCGATTGGCTCCCTTCGCCACACGGCGGTGTCCAAGGCCCGACGCATGCCGTAACGGTCAGGTCGCTTCAGCCGCGTGTTGGGAGAATCTTTCGGGCCAGGAACGCGGCCAGCGGGCATGATCATTGACGAGGTTGGCCCGCGCTACACCCCCTCTTGTCGATCAGCGGAGCGCGGTAACGATTCCCAAGAAGGGGCGTCGCTACGGATCGGCCGTGCAAAACTCTCTTTCCGGCGCAGGCAAGCGCGGCGCGCCGGACGATCAATTTTTCTTATCGTACGCCGACGCCTGCGCTCTCCTTGTCAGGGGGCATGGTAACTCTATACTACCGATGAAGTTGGTTATTCTGACGCCACCGCATCGCGCGCTCCCGCCGGGTACGAGCGCCGAGGATTGATCTCGCGTGACAAGCACCCCTCCGCAGTCGTTCTACCTGCGTCATGAGTTCCTGATCAAACGCCTGCACTCGCTGACCGGTCTGATGCCGGTCGGCGCCTACATGGTGGTCCACCTGCTGACGAACGCCAGCATGTTGGCCGGGGCGCCCTCCTTTCAAAAGAACGTCGACTCGATCCATTCGCTCGGCCCGGCTCTGCCGCTGGTGGAATGGACGTTCATCTTCCTGCCGATCATCTTCCACGCCGTGGTCGGCGTGATGATCGTCCGCAGCGGCAAGTCGAATTCCAGCCGCTACTCCTTCTCGGGCAACGTTCGTTACACGCTGCAACGGGCCACGGCCTGGATCGCCTTGATCTTCATTTTCTGGCACGTGTTCCACATGCACGGCTGGATTCACAACGATTACTGGATGAATAACCTGGCGAAGCCGCTGTACGGCGGGCAGTTCGATCCGCACCACGCCACGTCGTCGGTGGGAATCGCCTTGGCGCCGTTGACCGCTCGCGTGGCCTACGCGATCGGCGTCGCGGCGTGCGTCTTCCACTTCGCCAACGGCTTGTGGACGATGGGCATTACCTGGGGCATATGGGAAACGGCCGCCGCCCAGCGACGGGCCAACTGGCTGTGCGGCGGCATCGGCGTCTTGATTTTCGCGATCGGCATGGCCGCCTTGTTCGGTGCGGTGCGGGCCGGCGAGAAAGACAACCTGCTCAAGGCCGAGGCCTACGAACAGGCGAAGGACGACGCCGAGCGTCGCTTTGAAGAAGATTACAAGTCACGGCTCGAGCAAGAGAAAGCGGCCGAGAAGTCCCCCGCCGAAAAGGCCGCCGGACTTCCCGGCGGCAAAGAGGCTGCCGAGCCTGCAATCCCGCCCGTCGCTCAAGCGGACGTGGGCCCCTGAAAATCAAAGATGTGCCGCCGGCCGATCGGCTGGCGGCCCGCGGCCCGCTTTCGGCCGAGCCGCCTCGACAATCGATAACAGCGTGAGGTCAAAGCGAACATGGCAAAGCAACGCGTGATGATCGTCGGCGGCGGATTGGCGGGCCTGGCGGCTGCCATGCAATTGGCCGAATCGGGCGTCGACGTCGACCTGATGAGCCTCACGCCCGTCAAACGCTCGCACAGCGTGTGTGCCCAGGGCGGGATCAACGCCGTCAACTCGGTCACCCGGCAGCAGGGTGACCGGGAGTGGCTGCACTTCGACGACACGGTCTACGGCGGCGACTTCTTGAATCACCAGCCGCCGGTCAAGGAAATGACCGAGTGGGCGCCGAAGATCATCGATCTGATGGACCGCCTGGGTGTCCCCTTCAACCGCACGCCCGAGGGTTTTCGCGATCAACGCCGCTTCGGAGGCACGTTGTTCAAGCGCACGGCCTTTGCCGGCGCCACGACGGGCCAGCAGTTGCTGTATGCCCTGGACGAGCAGGTGCGCCGCTGGGAAGTGGCCGGCAAGGTCAAGAAGTACGAGTTCTGGGACTTCCTCGGACCGGTGGTCGACGACGCCGGCATCTGCCGTGGCTGCATCGGGCAGGACCTGGTCACGATGGAGATTCGCGCCTTCCCGGCCGACGCCGTGATTCTGGCCACTGGCGGCTGCGGCTTGATCTACGGCCGCTCGACGATGTCGATGGCCTGCACCGGTAGCGCCGCAGCAAGGGCTTTCCGCGCTGGCGCCAAGTACGGCAATGGCGAGTTCATTCAAGTTCACCCGACGGCCATCCCCGGCGCCGACAAGCTGCGACTGATGAGCGAAAGCGCTCGTGGCGAGGGAGGTCGCGTGTGGGTGCCGCGCAAGCCGCAAGATCCGCGCGACCCGAAGCAGATTCCCGAAGCCGAGCGCTACTACTTCCTGGAAGAGCGCTATCCCAAATATGGCAACCTCGTGCCGCGCGACATCGCCACGCGCGAAATCTTCAATGTCTGCACCTACGAGGGATTGTCGGTCGAGCACGATCGGCTGTGCGTTTACCTCGACGTGACGCACATTCCGCGCAAAACGCTCGATCAGAAGCTGGGGGGCATTCTCGACATCTACGAGAAGTTCCAGGGTGTCGATCCGCGCGACACACCGATGAAAATCTTCCCGGCCGTCCACTATTCGATGGGCGGGCTGTGGGTCGATTACGAGCGCACCGCGGCCGGCGGCCTGCGGCTCGGTTCGCCCAAGAACCAGGTCACGAACATCCCCGGCCTGTACGCCATCGGCGAATGCGATTACCAGTACCACGGCGCCAACCGGTTGGGCGCCAACTCGCTGTTGAGCTGCATCTTCAGCGGTCTGATCACGGCGCCGGGCACGATGGCCTGGATGAAGAGCATTCCGCGCGGCGCCGCGGCCGACCAGCCCTCGAGCCTGTTCGACAGTGCCCGCCGGCAGCATCAGCAAGCGCATGACAACCTGCTCAAGCGCACGGGGGGCGGCGAAAACCCCTACCTGATTCACCAGGAACTGGGGAACGTCATGACGAAGGCGGCCACCGTGGTGCGGCGCAACGACACGCTGCGTGAGGCCTACGCCACGGTGTGCGAATTGGAATTACGCGCCAAGCATTGCTCGCTGTCGGACACCGGCAACTGGACGAACCAGAACGTGGTTTTCACCAAGGCCCTCCTGGATATGCTGCCGCTGGCCAAGGTCATCGTCAAAGGCGCCTTGCAGCGCGACGAATGCCGCGGCGCGCATTTCAAGCCGGAGTTCGAGATGCCAGGCCTGAAATCGACCGACCCGGCCGAGCACCGCCGCGAGGCCGAGGCGTGGTGCGACCGGTTCGAAGAAAACACCCGTAAATGGCTGAAATCGACCGTCGCCACTTACGTGCCGGATGGCGATCCGGTGCTGACCTATGAAGAGGTCGACACGACGTTGATCGCGCCGCGGCCACGCCTGTATGGGCTGGTGGGGGCGGAAGCGATCGAAGAAGTGTGGAAGGAGCGTTCCGCGGCCAAGGCAGGCGCGGGGCACGATGGCAACGGCGCCACGGGCAAAAGTGGCGCGAAAGCCGGCGCCGCGAGCTGATTTGACCGAACAGAAATACAATCCACAGCTTTCGCAGATTGCACAGATAACATTTTGCAGAGGCCGATCCCTTTCAACGGCTTCTTAATCTGTGTCATCTGCGAGATCTGCTCAGTAAATCGCCCGGAAGCCAACGTCGAAACATAACCGCCAACGCATATTTTCATGCCTTCGGGTGCCGCTCGGGCGGCATGAACACTGCGGATGGATGCCTTTTAACACGCACCGCCCATGAGGGCGAGAGAATTCATGCAAGCCAACACCAACGGACATTCGTCTCACGAATCACACGGCGATGGGCATGGAACGGCCGCGGCGCACGTCGCGGAATTCGATGTGCGCATCCTCCGCCAGGCCGAGCCGGGTGAGCCCAGCTACTGGGAACGGCATCGCGTCAAGCGCGAGCCCGACATGAACGTCATCAGCGTGCTGCAGCGGATCGCGGCGCAGGCCAAGACCGTCGAAGGCGAACGCGTTGCTCCCGTGGCTTGGGATTGCAACTGCCTGGAAGAGGTGTGCGGCGCCTGCACGATGCTCGTCAACGGCCGCGTACGGCAGGCTTGCACGGCACTGGTCGATCGCTTGCTGGCCGAGCAGCCGGACGAGATCGAGCTGCGGCCGATGGAAAAATTCCCCGTCGTGCGCGACCTGGTGGTGAATCGTCGCCGGCTGTTTCGCGCGCTGGAAAAAGTTCGCGCCTGGATTCCGGTCGACGGCTATTACGACATGGGGCCCGGCCCGCGCGTCTCGCCCGAGCAGCAGCAGCAAGCGTATCCGCTATCGGAGTGCATGAGCTGCGGTTGTTGTTTGGATGCCTGCCCGCAGTTCACGAAGCTGGAATTGGAACCGCACGAGGGCGAATCGGCGGCCGATTTCGCCAAGCGCGAAGAAGCGGCGTTCGACACGCATTTCGTCGGCGCCCACGCGATCAGCCAGGTCGTGCTGTTCAACAATCACCCGACGGGCGCTCTGAACGCCGGCGAGCGGCTCGACGCCCTGATGGCCCCCGGCGGCATCCAGGATTGCGGCAACGCGCAGAACTGCGTGAACGTCTGCCCCAAGAAGATCCCGCTCACCACCAGCATCGGCCGCGCCGGCCGATCGACCACCGTGCGGTCGATCGCCAAGTGGTTCAGCAGCTGAAGGCCGACGTTCCACGCTACAGCGTCAACGCAGGCCGCTTACACGGCCTTTGGATTGGCTTGCGTGTAGGTCGCGGCCGCGTTTAGCGTCACGCCCGAGGCGACATTCTCCACCTCGTCGTCGAGCGATTCGCCGTTGGGGCTGGTCAGCGACGGATGCTGGGCCAGGTACTGACGAACGAAGACCAGCGTGTCCTCGATCACGTCCGCCTGCAAGAGCAGCAGGTCGCCCGGTCGCAGCGCGTCCAGGGCCGCTTCGACCGCGTTGGTCGCGCCCTGGAAATCGTTGATTTCCTTTACGCGCGGTCCGGCCGCCAGGCCCGATCGCAGCAAGCGCATGATCTCGCCATCCTCGCGGCCGCGCTTGTATTGATCCTCGTAAAGGATCACGCGGTCAAAAGCGGCGGCAATGATCTGCCCCTGGCGAACCATGTCTTCGTCGCGCCGATCGCCCGCCGCTGAATAAACAACCGAGCGGCGTTCGTGCGGGAAGGTGCCGATCGCTTCGATCAAGGCTTCCAGCGCCGAAACGTTGTGGCCATAGTCCATGATCACCGTGGCGCCACCCAGCGACAGCACGTTGAACCGGCCCGGCACCATGTCGGACTCGCTGCTGAAGCTTTGCAGGCCGGCCGCGATGTCGGCCATCGGTACGCCCAATCCCCAGGCCGCGGCGGCCGAAGCCAGCGCGTTTTCGGTCATGAACGCCACGCGCCCCTGGCGGGTGATCGGAATATCAACGATCGGCACCTGGCATTCGATCGTGTTGCCGGTGGCCAGCACGAGCTGCTTGTCTTTGACAAACGCCAGCCGGCCCCCCGCCTCGCGATGCTGCTGCATCACCGGGTGTTCGCCATCCTGGGCGAAGAAGATCACGCCACCGCGGCAATGCGCGGCCATGCCCGCTGTGTACGGATCGTCGGCCTTGAGCACGGCGTAACCCTTGGGCGGCACGACGTCGACGGCCGTGCGTTTGACCAGGGCCATGTCATCGAGCGTGTTGATATCCGAGAGGCCGAGATGGTCGCCCGCGCCAATGTTCGTGACCACGGCCACGTCGCACTGGTCGAAACCGAGCCCTTCGCGCAGCACGCCGCCGCGGGCGATTTCGAGCACGGCCACGTCGACCTTGGGATTCATGAGCACGGTGCGAGCGCTTTGCGGTCCGCTGCAATCGCCGGTTTCGATGCGGCGGCGATCGATGTAGATCCCCTCAGTGCAGGTCATGCCGACGTGCCGGCCGATCGACATCAAGATGTGCGCGATGCAGCGCGTGGTCGTGGTCTTGCCGTTGGTGCCGGTGACCGCCGCGATGGGAACGCGACCGTTGTCGCCCGGCTGGAATAACGTCGAGACGATCGCTTCGCCCACGGGGCGCGGCTTGCCGCTCGATGGCTCGATGTGCATGCGCAGTCCCGGGCCCGCGTTAACTTCGACGATCACGCCTCCTTGCTCTTCCAGCGGACGACCGATGTCCGAAGCCACGACGTCGATGCCGGCGATATCCAGGCCAATGACGCGGGCCGCTTCGAGCGCGCGGGCCGCCACCTGCGGGTGGACGCGATCGGTGACGTCCGCCGCGGTACCACCGGTGCTGAGATTTGCGTTGCGACGGATCAGCACGCGCATTCCCTTGGCCGGCACGGCTTCGGGCGCGAGACCTTGTTCGGCCAGCACGGCCAGGGCGATCGTATCGATACGAATCTTGCTCAGCGAAGTGGCATGGTCGTCGCCGCGCTTGGGATTCTGGTTCTCGATTTCGACCAGCTCGGCGACCGTATGAACGCCGTCGCCCGTGACTTGCGCCGGTTCACGCCGAGCGGCGGCGATCAGCTTGCCGCCGATCACCAGCAGCCGGTAATCGTCGCCCGGCGCAAAACTCTCGACCAGCACGGTCGATTCTTCGGCGCGGGCCGCCGCGTAGGCCTTGAGCACTTGTTCGCGCGTGGTGAGGTTGGTCGTAACACCGCGTCCTTGGTTGCCGTATTGCGGCTTGACGACGACCGCCCCGCCGATTTCCTCGGCCGCCCGCCAGGCGTCCTCGGCATCATCCACGGTGCGACCGGCAGGGGCCGGCACACCAACGGTGCGCAGGAGCCGGCGCGTCAGCTCTTTGTCCTGGGCGATGGTTTCGGCAATGGCGCTGGTCAGATCGGATTCGGCGGTCCACACGCGGCGCGCCTTGGCTCCCCATCCCAATTGAACGAGGCTGCCGGTGTTCAAGCGGTGCGTCGGAATGCCCCGGGCGTGCGCCGCGTCGACGATCGATCGCGTGCTCGGCCCGAGCTGCGTCTCGTGCAGAAGAGAACGGAGTTGCGTAACTTCATTATTCACGTCGAAGCGGTGATCGTGTACGGCGGCCAGGAACAAGCGGTGAGCCGCCGCCAGCGCCGCGCGGCCGACGCTTTCCTCACGATAGCGCACGATCACGCGATACACGCCAGGCTCGCTCGTCTCGCGGGCCTTGCCAAAACCGACTTCCGATCCGGCCAGGCACTGCAGCTCGATGCAGATGTGTTCCAGAATGTGGGCCGGGTACGTTCCCTGGCGCAGACGTTGAAAGAAGCCGCCGCGCTCGCCAACGCTGCAACGATGTTCGACGAGCGACGGCAACCAGCTCATCAGCCGATCGTTGAAGCCGGGCAGCGAATCCGACGGCGAGTCCTTCAGCGGTCCCAGATCGACGATCGCTTCCAACACCGGGAACGAAGCCCAAATGTTCGGACCACGCAACGCCAACACCTTGCGGATTTCCATACTCGCGTTCAGCCTTTCCTCTGCGGTGCAGGCGATCGGGGCGCAGTTCCAACGCGCTCGCGCGATTCTGACCGGATTCGAAAAAGTTTCTCAGGGGGGACCAAAGCTTCTTGCCCGCAAGCTAATAGGGCACAGCGGGGCAGATACTAACGCAAAGGCGGGACAACTCTAAAGGTGGATTCTGGCAAACTGCGAAAGCGATCGCGCAATTCCGTCGCTCGCAGTGGACCTCGGGAAAATCTGCTCGGCACCGTCTGCGGTGGGGCTGGTGCGGGTGCCCGAGCGTGTATAGCCGCCGGGGATACTGGGCAGGTGTGCTACCTCAATCCTATCGCTAGGCCCAAGGCGAAAGCAAGAATGTCCCAGGCAAAAGCAGATCGGGCAAGCAGTATCGAAAAAACGGCCTGCCTTCGGCTGCGATAACCGCCCCAGTTTAACGGCAGCGGCGCAGGCGCGCTTCGCCCCCCGTCAAACGGTCGAAAGGGCCGGCCGCTCGCCGGAACCGATCAATGAAGCTTGATCGTTAGGTAATTCGACGAACGCCGGGTGAGGAGTGCCATCATCACCTTAAAGCTTAGCCCAGACGGACTTGAGGCGAGCCGCCATGCAGGGCCCCGACGCGCCGCCGGGTGATTGGCGGTCGCGGGTAAATCGCCGCCGGGTGAACGCACCGGACGCTTCGAGCCGGCGCTGGGTTCGGTTTGCTACCAGCTTGCTTTCGGACTAACAAAGCCGCCGGACCTCTCCGACCATTTTCCGGAACGGCTTAAAAGATGCCCGCGCCAAAGCCGCCGGGGGTTGGGTCCTCGGTCGCGGGGCGGTTGACGTGCTGCTGTGCCGGCGCCTTGTGCGGCCCACGCGGCTCGTGTACGGCGGGTTCGACCTTCGTCTGCTCATTGCGAACAGGCTCAGGGCGGGCACGCTCGACTTTGGTATGTTCGACGTGCTTGGGCCGGGCATGCGGCTCGCCACGCGGCTCGCGGGGGTGAAACAAGTTGTGTTTCGCCGGCGGACGCGAGTACTCTTCGTCGAAATCGTCGTAGCTCGACACGTAACCGGGCAGCTGCGCGGCCTTCAGCTCTTCCTGGTACGAGGTGATAACCTTTTCCTGAATCATCTCGCGGCAGCGCGAATTGATCGGATGGGCGATGTCGGCATAGAGCTTCGCGCGGCCGTCCTCGTCTTTGGCGGCGCGATCCTCCTTCTGCCGCAGGCCGCATTGATTGCAGTACTGTGCGCGCAAGTGATTCTTGTAGCCACATTGCGAACAGTGCGACGTCAGCTTGCGACTGGGCATGGCCACGAAGGGGCCATTCGTGCCTTCGATGATCTTCAAGTCGCGGATCACGAAGCAGTCGTCCAGCGTGATCGAACAGAATGCGTGCAGCCGCTCGCCGGCGACTTCGTCCATGAGCTTGATGCGAACTTCAGTGATTTCCACGTCTGTTCTCCTTAACAGCTTCCTCGGTCATTGGGGCCCGGCGACCGCAAATACCTGCGCGAACCCGCGGTTACGCAGGGCGGCCGCCAACCGCCGGGCGTGCCTGGCATGGCGGCACAGGCCAAAGTAGGCGCTGCCGCTGCCAGTCATTTGAGAGCCCAAGAAATCCAGCCTCTTGAATTCATCGCGCACCCGCGCGATCCACGGCGAAAGGCCGGCGGCGGCGGGTTCGAGTCGATTGTGCAGCAGCCGGCCCATCGCGGCCCCGTTCCCGCGGCGCCAGGCAGCGACGAGCGCGTCGGCCCGGCACGGCGTTTCCGCGGGCCGGCAATGCCGATAGACTTCGGCCGTCGATAATCCAGCGGGCGGCTGGACGATGACGAAATGCAATGGCGCAAGATCCGCTTCGACGTGTACTTTCTCGCCCCGACCAGAGCACAGTGCTACGCCGCCGGCGAGGAAGAACGCGACATCGCTGCCAAGTTGGCTGGCAACTTCGCTGAGCCGCGCGATCGGCCAGTTCAGATTCCAGCCGATATTGGCCGCCACGAGCGCCGCGGCCGCATCGCTTGAGCCGCCAGCCAGGCCGGCTTCGAGCGGAACGCGCTTAACAAGGTCGATATGCGCGCCGGCGTCGATCCCGGCCGCTTCGCGCAGCAGCCGCGCGGCGCGAACGGCGAGGTTGTTATCACCGAGCGTCGGTACCGGGCGCGCGGCCTGTTTGTGGATCGGACGCGCGTAGCACCATCGGCACGTACAATCGATAGGGCCGTCGGGCGTCGACTGGAAGGCTAGAGCGTCACACAGACTGACCGGCACCATGAGAGTCTCGATCTCATGGAAGCCGTCAGTGCGCTTGCCCAACACCTCTAAAAAGAGATTTAACTTCGCCGGTGCAAAGATTTTGACCGGCGAAGCCCGGTGAACGTGCATCCTACGCGTTCCCGACCTTGGCGGAGCGAATTATCCCGACGCACGAAAATCAACAAAATCTAATGATGGCAAATTGGGCGCGCGGGTGCCCCAGTTTCGAGCGGGAATTCTAGCCGCTTCGAACAAGGGGGTCAATCGGAACCTGACCGAAGGATTGACAGGCCATATCCCTTGTCGCTGCCGATTGCTAGCACCAAAGTCGCCGTGGGCGGTGTATGTTGCTCGCATGATTAGTGCGCCAGTGAAGATTGTTTCCGGCGGGCAAGCCGGCGCCGACCGCGCTGCGCTCGACGTCGCCATTGAGCTGGCGATCGAGCACGGCGGTTGGGTGCCGCGCGGCCGCTGGGCCGAAGATGGTCCGCTGCCGCCGCGCTACCGCATGCAGGAGAGTGAGTCGGCGCAACCCGCCGAGCGCACCGAAGGGAACGTCCGAGATTCTGATGCCACGCTTATTTTCTCGCACGGCCCGCCCACCGGCGGCACCGCATTGACTGCGCGCGTGGCCGAACGTCTGCGAAAACCGGCACTTAGCATCGATCTGGCCGTCAGTGACGAGGCTGCCGCGGCCCGTGACATCACGGCATGGCTCCAGCGCGTGCGACCGCAGGTATTGAACGTCGCCGGCCCCAGGGCTTCGAACGATCCCCTGATCTACGACGCGGTGTCGCGCGTCTTGCGACGCGTCCTCTCCGGGCATCCGGGGGGCTAGCAGCCCGTTGAAAAACTCGACGGGCTTGGCCAATCGCAAGGATGCGATGACAAAATAGCGACGTAAGTCGTTATTTGGCGAGCCGTGCGGAGCTTGGCTCCGCACTTGGCGAGGTTGAGAAATGCCACCATGGCATGTTTTTTTTTGACGAGCAGCTAAGTTCGGCTTTCGCAGTTTTTGCTAGCGTTGACAGCTTCTTGAGAAATAGGACGAGCCCCGTTCACGATGCAGATAGGTTCTCACGCCAATCGCATCGCCAAGGAGGCTCGCCATGTGTCTTGTTACTTCGTTCGTCG
>DASZWQ010000055.1 GCA_035546535.1 Pirellulales bacterium
CTGACGATCACGCTCATCGCGTAATCGAGATACGAACGCTTCAGTTCGTCTTCGATCGCGATGCCGGAAATGCTTCCGCCGGACGGCGGCGCGGGGTGGCCTTCGTCGCTCAAATGGGGGTCCTGACGCGGCCAGATTCGGAGCTAAAAATCATGCCGAATTGGTAGCATTTTGGCGCCTGAGTCACCACAAAAAGACGCTCGAATCAGGTCCCGAAAAGCAGGCTTCAGAACGGGATTTCGTCGTCCATTTCGGAGCGGTCGAAACTGGCCGGAGCATCGCCCGCACCGCCACCGAAGGACCGGCCGCCGCCGCCGTCACCGCCCTTGGTATCGAGCATGGTGAGTTCGCCCCGGAAGTTCTGAAGCACGACTTCTGTCGAGTATTTTTCGTTGCCGTCCTTGTCGGTCCATTTACGGGTCTGCAACGAGCCCTCTACGTAAACCTTGGAGCCCTTGCGCAGGTATTTTTCGGCAACCTCCGCAAGGTTCTTGTTGAAGATCACCACGCGGTGCCATTCGGTCTTCTCTTTGCGCTCGCCGGACGACTTGTCGCGCCAGGTTTCAGAGGTGGCCAGGGACAGGTTCACGACGGCGTCGCCGCTCTGCATGCGGCGGACTTCCGGGTCCTTGCCCAGATTGCCCACCAGAATGACCTTGTTCACGCTTCCCGCCATCGCTTTCACCTTCCGTAGCTAAACCGGCCGGACCCTAAGCCCCGCCTGCGCGCGCCGCCATTGCCCGGCCCGAATGTTCTCTTTATGTTCCAAGCAAAACCGAGTCAATCCCCAGCTTTTCGAGGGAGTGCGCGACGCTACTGCCAGCCACTGAGACCTTGCGATTTAGGCTCGCGGTCACCATCTGTGCGACAGGGTCCCGCGCGTCCACGTGCGGGCTCCTGATCCTTGGAACCTTTACGTTCTTGCGGTTGCCCGGACATACCCGGCTGGCCACACTGTGCGTTTCGGCTTGACGGAAAGACATGTTGGACGACCTCTCTTCAGCCCGGCGCCTTCGCCGCAATCCCGACCGTAAAGCGCCACAGGCGCTGCAGCGGCAGCAGAAGCACGCTGATCGAGAAGAACGAGACGATCGTTCGGAACAGAGTCACGGCTGCGTCCATCGCGGGATTGCCGGGATTGAACCGGACATCATTGAACGAGCAGCCAAACGCCTTCGGGACGCCGAACGTGACACCGCTCAGATATTCGTCGATCCACGGCAGGGGATCCAACACGCCGCCGCCTTGGGCGACGTCGTTGTGGCGGGCCCGCAAGCCGGCGTGTTCCAGCAAGAGTTCACAACGCGAAGACTCCCGCTGCAGAACCAACAGCGCGCTGGGCTGCGCGCGGAACAGATGCTTGTTCGCGTAGTCGACAAAGCCAACCTGTTGTCCCATAGCGAACAGGAACCAGAACAGGACTGGCAACGCGAGATTGAAGACGAAGAGGCGCGCGTAGTCGAAACTCCACACCTTGCGTTCGGCCTCTGGCCGGATCGCGTAGAACTCATAGGCATGGCTGGCGCCGACGAGCCAGATGACGATGAGCGTCAATCCTCCGAAATAGATGTCTTTCAATGCCGGCCCGTGTGGGGGGCCATTGAAGGCGGTGCCGACCCAGATCATGGCAGGCGTGCCCAGGCCGGCTGCCAAGATGTAGAACTGGCTGATGCGCAGACGGATCACCTGGGCCGTGTTGTCCATCGGCGGTCCAGCAAATGCAGGCGTGGTCTGCGGATAGACACGGGCCAACACCCAGTCGAGCGACAGCAGCACGGTATCGATGAGCATCCCGATGGCGATGGCGGCGGACACCACACCGGCAACCAGCATCACGTCGAAGATCGCACCGATCCACCAGCCAGTCTGCATTGCAGAGCCCCCTCGAGGCCGACCCTAACCATTCCGCCATATCTCATCAAACTTTCCCCGCGGCATCTCCGCGGGTCGGAGCACACATGCTGAAGAACATCTCCATTCGCGGCGCGCGCGAGCACAATCTGAAAAACATCGACGTCGAGATTCCGCGCGACACGCTGACGGTGCTCACGGGTTTGTCGGGCTCGGGCAAATCCTCGCTCGCCTTCGACACGATCTACGCTGAGGGCCAGCGCCGCTATGTCGAGTCGCTGTCGGCCTACGCGCGCCAGTTTCTCGAGCTGATGCAGAAACCCGATGTCGATCATATCGAGGGCCTGTCGCCCGCGATCTCCATCGAGCAGAAGACTACCTCCCGAAATCCGCGCTCGACCGTCGGCACGGTGACGGAGATCTATGACTACCTGCGTCTGCTGTTCGCGCGTGTTGGTGTGCCCTATTCGCCCGCGACCGGGCTGCCGATCGAAAGCCAGACCGTCAGCCAGATGGCGGACCGCATCCTCGCGCTGCCGGAAGGGACGCGGCTGTACCTGCTGGCGCCCCTCGTGCGCGGCCGCAAGGGCGAGTATCGCAAGGAGCTTGCGGAGCTTCAAAAGAAGGGTTTCCAGCGCGCCAAGATCGACGGCAAGTTTTACGACATCGGCGAGACGCCGGCACTCGACAAGAAGCTCAAACACGACATCGAGATCGTGGTCGACCGCATCGTGGTGAAAGCCGATATCGGCAACCGCCTGCCCGACTCCATTGAGACGGC
>DASZWQ010000056.1 GCA_035546535.1 Pirellulales bacterium
CACGACATGCACGCCACGATCCTGCATCTCTTGGGCCTGGATCACGAGCGGCTTACCTACCGCTTCGGCGGCCGCGATTTCCGCCTGACCGACGTACACGGCCACGTGATCCGCGAAATCCTGGCTTAGCAGCCTGTTGAAAAAAGCCCTCGTGGCTTTTTTCAACCTCGCCAAGTGCGAAGCAAAGCTTCACACGGCTCGCAAAATAACGACTTACGTCGATATTTTGCCATCGCATCCCTGCGATGTCGCAGCCCGTTGTGTTCTTCAACAGGCTGTTAGACCGCCGCGACTATCGACCTGCGCCGACTGGTGTCGTTCGCTTAATCGCGAGCGTCGGTTCTGTCGCGCACGCTCTCGATCTCGACGGTCAGACGGCCGTCGTCGCGGCGCTTCAAACGCAATTCCAGCCGCGATTTTTCGGCCGATACATAGTGTGCT
The DNA here is from genome assembly GCA_035546535.1 of Pirellulales bacterium. Classification (NCBI taxonomy): domain Bacteria; kingdom Pseudomonadati; phylum Planctomycetota; class Planctomycetia; order Pirellulales; species Pirellulales bacterium. The sequence goes on from DASZWQ010000056.1 coordinate 442, forward strand.
GTCGCTCCGGCCTCCTCTTTACGGCTAACACGCAGTTCGGCGGCGGGCACCGACCAGCCGCGTGCCGCCAATTCGCCATCGAAGAAAGTAAGCAGTTTTTCCACCGGTTGACGCGTCGTGCAGCGCAGCTGCGGAAGGTTCGGATCAAACTGGATATTCTCTCCATCCGACGGGAACGGCAGATCGTGGGACAGCTTCACCGCGGCGTACTGGACGCTGGTCTGATTCTCACGCCCCGGTTCAACCGTCAAAAAGACCGACACCGCATGGGATCCGCGCTTGAAGGACGCGATGCGTTTATCGGACTTCTCTTCGGGCGATAGCGGCGAAGCGTACTGTTGCCAGCCCGCCTGCGTCAATTGTGCCGCAATGAGTGATCCGGCCTTGTCGATGCTCTCGCGAGCGATGTAGATCGTGGTGGTGGGACTGACGAAGATCGCGCGCACTTCGTTGGCGCGCGGCAGCCGGCTCGTGTCGGTTTCCGCCCCCTCGATCGACACGCGCGCGCCCGAGCAGCCCACCGCGAACCCCATCAAGGTTGCGCCGCAGAGCAGCACCAGGTCGGCGGCCCGAAATTTCATAAAGGTATCAAGAGCGCGGCAAGGAGAAGACGAGTACGCCGTTACGGCGAACGAGCGAATAATTCTGGCCGGAATCGCGCCCTCGGACAAGGCGAAATCATCGACTGCTCGGCGGTAGAGTTGGCCGCCGACAAGGATTCGCGATACGATTCCTGAGATTGGCGGAATTACGCGCCGCAAGTTTCTTCGTCGATCGGACCGTATTGATAATCCGTCTCAATAGATACTCACAGGAGGTTGGGCCATGTCGGAAGTCTCGCGACGCGGATTCATCGGGTCAGCCGCGGCGGCCAGTATGCTTGCGCTCAACGCGGCCGAGGCGCAGGAGGGATTTCCGTTCAAGAACAACGTGCCTGACCCACTGTTATCCGGCAAAGAGCTGCCGACGTTTAAATTTCAGCTCGAAAAGTCCGAGGGCCGCACGCTGGACGGCAGCTACGGCAAGGAAGCGACCGTGCTGCAACTGCCGATCTCGAAAGGAATCGCCGGCGTCTCGATGAGACTCGAGCCGGGCGTGATCCGCGAATTGCATTGGCACGCCACGGCCGCGGAATGGGCCTTTGTGATCGAAGGGCGCTGCCGCACGACGGTCGCCGACCCGCAAGGCAACTCGCAAACCAACGACTTCGATCCCGGCGACGTCTGGTATTTCCCGCGCGGCCACGGTCATTCGATTCAATGCCTGGGAAAGCAGCCGTGCCACTTCATCCTGATTTTCGACAATGGTTACTTCTCGGAGTTCGGCACGTTCAGCATCAGCGACTGGATCGGCCACACGCCCAAGGCGCTCTTGGCGAAAAACTTCGGCCTGCCCGAGTCGGCCTTCGACGGCTTTCCCAAGGACGAAGTCTATTTCGCGCGCGGGCCGGTGCCGCCAGACATTCAGCAGCCGCCCTTGCAGGGAGGCTTGAGATCTTCGCCCGAAACGCACCGCTTTCGTATGCTCGCGCAAGAGCCGCACTCGGTTTACAAAGGCGGGCGCGAATGGCGCGTGGGAGCGGATCGGTTTCCGATTTCGCAAACCGTGACGGGCGTGATCCTCGATCTCGAGCCCGGGGGCCTGCGCGAATTGCACTGGCATCCCACGGCCGACGAATGGCAGTACGTGATCCACGGCCAGGTGAACGTCAGTATGTTCGGATCGCACGGCCGCTACCGGACCGAAACGCTCGACAAAGGCGACGTCGGCTACATCCCGCAGGGCTACGGCCACTCGATCGAGAACACCGGCAAAAAGGCGGCTCGCGTCCTGATCGCGTTCAACACAGGACATTATCAGGCGATCGATCTGTCGCAGTGGATCGCCAGCAATCCGAAATATCTGCTGGCCGCGAATTTCAACAAGCCGGAGGCGCTGTTCGAGAAATTCCCGACCGACCGCGTGTTCATCGCTCCGCCGAACCCACCGAAGCAGAGCGAGCGTGAGATACGCTGAAGAAAGGCGGCTCGTCGGCGTGACGACGTGAGGGCTAAGAAGCTGCTTTGCTCGACGCTTCGTAGCGGCCGAAGATCATGCGGCCGGCGCTGGTTTGCAGCACGCTGGTCACGGCGATCTTGACGGTCTTGTTCAAATGATCGCGGCCCCCCTCGACCACGATCATCGTACCGTCGTCCAGGTAGCCGACGCCTTGGCCCGGCTCTTCGCCCGGCTTGACGATCCGCACGTCGAGCGATTCGCCCGGCAAGAATACCGGCTTGAGCGCGTTGGCCAGATCGTTGAGATTGATGACGTCTACGCCCTGCACCTGAGCGACCTTGTTCAGGTTGTAGTCGTTCGTGACGATCTTTCCGTCGAGATGCTTGGCCAACATCACGAGCTTCAGATCGACCGGATGGCCGGCGAACTCCGGCAGATCGCGGTCGTACATTTGCAGGTCGACGTTTTCGCTGGCGCGCAGCTTGTGCAGCACGTCCAGCCCGCGGCGACCGCGGCTGCGCCGCGAGCGATCGGCGCTATCGGCGATGTTCTGCAACTCTGCCAGCACGAAGCGCGGCATGATCAATTGACTGTCGAAGATCTTGGTTTCGACCACGTCGGCAATTCGGCCGTCGATCACCACGCTCGTATCCAGGATGTAGGGCTTGAGCCCCTTGACCTCTTTTGCGAACTCGACGTACGGGATGATGAAGCGGAAGTCATTGCGCGTCTGCATGAGCAGGCTGATACAGACGTAGCACAGCACGACGCCCAGCGCCAGATTGATCGTCGGGAGATAAACCTCGAATACCGGATGCGGGGCGATCGCCTGGCTGACGACATAGGCCAGGAACAGACCGACGATCGTGCCGAAATAGACGCTGGAAATCACCTCCAGCCGCTTGTTGCGCGTGACGACGTCAACCGCGATGACGGCCAGCGCCAGGCCGATAATGCCCGCGAACACGCCCCAGGTGAGCCCGGGGCTCTCCTTGGGGAACCACTTGGCGCTGATGACCGACGCCGCCAGGCCAATCGACACCATCACGAAGAAGATGCGCAGCACCAGCAAGCTGATGCTCGAATCACCCTTCTGGGCGGGTTTGGCGGCGACTTTCGAAGTCATGGAACCAGGCGGGAATCAAGGCAATTCGTCGACCGCGCAAAGCCACGCGCTTGCACGGGACGAACCTGTTCATTTTACCAGCCCCGGTTTCAACCACTAAGTGGGGGCAGGGGAAATTAGCCGTCGAGCCGGCCGAACTGTTCCGAAAATAGGCCCTGTGACGGTCCCTCCGGCATGGAATCGGTCGATTCCGCGCTGTCGCTCGCGGGTTACTTGGCCTACGGCCGCACAGCGAAGAGCCGCTCGTGTTCCTGTTGCGCGTACCGATCGGTCATGCCGGCCAGGTAGTCTCCCACGGTCCGCGGCCACCCCACTTTCTGGGCGCGGGCCTGATAACCGGGCGGCAGCAACTCGGTACGCGCGAGATAACCAGCAAACATCGTCGATAACATGTCTTGCGCGGCGCGGCGCACCGAGAGGAGTTGCGGGTGCCGGTAGACGCGCTCGGCCAGGAACTTTTCCAATTCGATTTTCTGCGCCGCCAGATCCGTGCTGGGCTCGATGATCAGGGGTGCCCGACGCACCGCCTCGACCGAATCGATCCGCCACTCGGCCAGCCGCGATTGCGCTTGTGCCAGCAGATCTCCCACTTGCCAATCAATGAGCTCGTGCAAAATGGCCCTGCGGAGCTGAGAGCCGTCGAGGTCTTGATAGCGCAAGCGCACACGGCGGTCGGCCTCGCGCCATAGCGACAATTCGCGCAGCTCGGCCATCGTCAGCAGCCGATGTTCCAAGGCATCGTCCACGTCGTGCGTGTCATAGGCGACGCTGTCGGCGGCATCGACGACCTGCGCTTCCAACAGCGGTCGTTCAGTGCCGGGAGTGGCCTTCGTGGCCCGCGCCGATTGCCCCTCGAGCACTTCGATCGTGAGATTCAGCCCAGGGAATTCGCGATAGCGCTGTTCAAGCTCGGTGACAATGCGCAGACCGTGCTGGTTGTGGTTGAAGCCTCCCTGCCCGACCAGGCACCGGTCCAGGGCGCTTTCGCCCGCGTGGCCGAAGGGCGGATGCCCCAGATCGTGCGCCAGAGCGAGCGCCTCGACCAGGTCTTCGTTCAACCGCAGCGCACGGCCGATGGTGCGCGCGACCGACGACACCTCGATCGTGTGCGTCAGCCGCGTGCGATGATAATCTCCCAGCTCGCCGGTGAAGACCTGCGTCTTGGCGCTCAGCCGGCGGTACGCCGCGCTGTGTACGATGCGATCGCGATCGCGCTGAAACGGGCCGCGGTAGGCATGGTCGCGCTCCGGGTAATGCCGACCACGGCTGGCGGCACTGTGCATGGCGTACGGCGCGAGCAACAAACGGTCGCGCTCGCCAATATCGGCCAAATGACAACTCCCGGCCCCGGAAGTTGCGTCAACCCCCGCATGCGAGCGCGAATCTACTGGCTCGCCGAGGCTCATGATCGCCCCAGCTTTTCGGTCAACAGCTCCCACAATGCGTCGAGCGATTGCGAAATCACATCCACGCCCGAGAGCACCGGCATGAAATTCGTGTCTCCGCTCCAGCGGGGCACGATATGCCAGTGCAGATGCCCCGGCAGCCCCGCGCCAGCCACGCGACCAAGATTGAGGCCGACATTGAATCCCTCGGCGTTCAGCTCCTGGCTGAGCAGGCCGACCAGGCGCGTGATCGCGGCCATGGTTTCCGCCTGTTCGTCGGTGGTCAGCTCGTCCAGTCGACCTTTGTGCAAGCGCGGGGCAACCAGCAGATGGCCGTTATTGTAAGGATAACGGTTGAGCACCGTCACGATATTGGCGCCACGTTGGACGAGCAGATTCTGGCGATCATTCGCATCGGCGACAGCGCGGCAAATGAAACATTGCGGATCGGCCCCGGGCAATAACGGCAGATCCGCAGTAACGGGCTTTTTTTTGTCGATCTCGCCGGTGATGTACGCCAGCCGCCAAGGGGCCCAGAGCTGTTCGTGTTTCAAGCCCCCACTCTCCTCATCGGACTGCGCCATTTTCGAACGCTTTCCAATCTGCGAACTTCGCATGTCGAATCAGTACTGTCCGGTTAGAAGTCGAATAGGCGTCGTTGGTTAGGGTCGGGGTCTGTACGGTTTTGGTGTTGTGAGGTGGAAAGTAGCTGTAAAAGTGGGGTTTTCTCGAAGGTATTGACAGACAAGATTTGGAGGATTT
>DASZWQ010000057.1 GCA_035546535.1 Pirellulales bacterium
ACCACCCGACGTTGCACCTCGAACGACTACGCTTCAAACGCATGCTGGATTGGATCGTCCACCAAATCGTCGCCGTACTCCACGACGGCTCAACACCTTGCGTTGAAACCGGACCTTAACACGTGACTTGGCACTACTGAATTACAAAATATGGCCGGTCATGGGCCAGGCCGAGTCCGCGTCGGGATCGCAGCAAGCCGTTGACGACAAAGATGGTTGCGACGCGGAAAGAAAAATGAGGCTGTCGGGGCTCGAACCCGAGACCTACGGATTAAAAGTCCGTTGCTCTACCGACTGAGCTACAGCCTCGCGAGGGACCTATCAGTTTAGCCGCTTGGCGAGGTTGGGAAAAGCCGCCCGCTTCCTACGCGAAGTTCGGCAGGAAAACGACCGCTCAGCTTTTGTATTGAGCTTGGCGCAAATGTCCGTGGAAGCTTGCGGTGAAGCATCGAACGCGGTGCGCGTCATTGTTCCCGACTGCTGAAGAGATCAAGCGGTTCGCGAAGTAGTCGTTCACAACGCCCAGTCCCGGCGCCTGCCGCGCGGGGAATTCACATCAACATTATCGCGAGAACACTGACAGCGCAAATTGCCACCACCAGCACGATCGCCGCAAGGGCGATGCGCCTCTCATATTCATTCCTCTGCAACGCCCGGCCCCTTTCTGTTCCACGTAGGGCAAAGGACCACCATAGGGATGAGTCGAAAAACCCGCAACAAATACGTCGCGGGGAGCTTAAAGACACCATGACATCCAACGTCGCCATCGAAAGAACTCTCCGACGGCCCACAACATGGGGGGCAAGTCGGCCAAAATGCAAGCGCCGCGACTCCGAGGTGACGGTCACCTTCAGTAGCGGCGGGTATTGAGTTCACAGCGACGTCGACGGCCGGGCCTATACCTATCCTGAAAGCCGCTATCCTGAATCTGCTCCGATCATTCGCGAGCAGTCCGCGAAGGCATGGACCGGTTCTCGGCCTGGCACGTCGAGGTTGGGCGCTTTGCTGTGCAGATGGGGAGTCTCAATGGGAACATCGACCGGCCGCAACACACTGTCAGGATCGTGCTTGTCCGCGCCAATAGCCTAGTGGGTGGACAGGCGCTGCGGTTATCGCCTTCGCAGTTGGCCCTGGCATGTTACATCCAATCATGGCGAGTGGGGGGTAAAAGCTATGCTATGTGGCAATAGACGGGTGAGGACGCACTTGGCAGGTCTTACCGTTTTCGGCTACGTCATGGCGTTCGTTGGCGGCGCCGCAAATGCCGGCCTGATCACGGAAAACCTGAGCGTGGTTTTCACACACGGTGCGTCCATCAATCCCACGAACAATGCGCTCTATCTAACGGCCACCATCGCTGACACCGGGCCAAATGCCGTGCAATTAACGCTGACAAGCAACTTGGGAAATCAGGGATACAACCTCCCGAGTTACTACGTTGGGAACTTCTGGCTCGAATACTTATCAGCTTCGAACGGCTACACGGCCTCCTCGGATTTGAACGTAAGCTACGTCAGCGGTGCTAACGCCACCGTTACCCTCCACAATGCCAGCGATCAACAAGCTGATGGCGCCAACCGATACGACATCAACTTGAGTTTCGCCACCGCGCTATTGGGCAATAACGGCACTGCGGTCTTCAACATCACTGCGAAAAACGGCGCCACTTTCTCGGCGGCGAACTTCGCACAGCCTGGAACCCTTGGCGGGGCGAACAGCGCCGTGCCAGGTTATGTCGCCGCAGCGGCCGTGTTCGACAATCCTACCGGCGGCCAGATCAACGACAGTCAGACCTTTCTCATTGGCGCTCCCGTGCCCGAGCCAACTTCCTTAGTCAGTTGGACCGCACTGGCTGCACTCGTCGGGCTATGTGGGGCCATACGCCATCGCAAATCGAACAAAAGATTGGGATAGCCCCTTACGCAGTAGAGCGTAACAGCATGGTTTTGCTGGAACTGATATCATCTAAGCTTCTCAGACGCTTGCGGAACTGCTCGATGTTCCCGGCCTAGCGCAGAGAGACTTGCGGGTTATCGCCACTTTCGCCGGCGCATCTTAAGCAACGCCACACCGCCAATCGCGGCCAGCGCCAAGGTCGGCGGCTCAGGCACCGACACAAACGTGCGAAACCCGGCGTCCTGCGCCGCAGACCATCCCCACTGATTGAACGACGACGAAGCCCAACTCATACCACCGGGATATTGCGGAGCCGGCGGCGTGGCGGCTGAGTCCGACGTGGTCCACAGGTACCAGTCCGGATAGTTGCCTGTCTGCGAGCTGAGCACGATCGCCAATTGTTCTCCGGCGAAGACGTGGAAGGCTTGCGCGCCGAGGTCCTTACCGGTAAACGTCGTCGTATACAGCGTGGTCGGCAGGGAGGCCGCATCGAGCGAGTAGCTCGCGAGAACACCCAGGGAGGGCGCACCGTTGAAGGTGCCATGAATTTCCACGACGAGCGGTTTGTTCGTGGTCGGTGTCCGCGACACGGTAACTTCGACGCGATCCAGGATGCCCGTCTGACCGACCGTGAAGGTCTGTGCCAAACTTTGGCCCGAATAAAATGCCGCACCGAAACGATATTGCGGCGGCTCCCACACCTGGTCAACGACGCCGGCGCCCGCATATGTGTGCGTCGACAAGAAAACCGCGATCGTGATCGCGAACGTAACTAGTCTGCCCATCTTAGTTACTCCCGAGGCTGGAGGTGCTCCTGGTTCGTGAAGGTCACTCCTGTGAAAAAACGCGGCTGCTCCAACGGCAGCACGCTAATCCGCTACTCACTCAGCACGAAAGCTAGTGTTCGTCCGGAATGTGCATCGGATATCCCATGCAGGCTCGAGCGTCCTTGTAGCCTACGACGCCTGCAACATTCCCAGCAGCAGGCTCGGCCGTGACGTCAGGTGGCACGGCCGCGGACGATCGAGCGCAAGACGCGCGCGCCATTACTTCGGCACGATGAAGCTCATGTGCATGGCCGAGTGGTTCAGCATCAGCTTGTCCCATTCGGCGGGCGTGAGCTTGCCGAAGAATCCGTGCGGATGACGTTGCGGCTCGCTCTTCCAGCGGCGCACCGCGGTACGCAGCGCCTCGATCCCCTCCGCATCGCCGGTGGTATCGGGAATGAGCGCCGCCGCGAATTTTGGCGGCAGCTTGAACCCGGGTCGCATCGGTCCCTTGATCACCTTCTTCTTGAAGAGCAGCTGCGCCGCTAGCCGCATCGGCAAGGCGACACGGCCGGGAAAGCCGTCAAGCGCGGTCGACATGGCGTTTGCCAGATGCTTGGCCACTTGCCCCAGCGACCAGTTGCCCAACTGGCGATAGCCATTGGCGGCAAAGCGCTCGCACTCGGCCAGCACTTCGTCGTGCGATTGATACTGAACTCTGCGGCGGCCGTGAACGTGCGCCGTATCGACCGGACTCGGAGCTGTGGTCGTAGCCATACGAAAGACCTCCCATAAGCCCGAACTGGAAGCGAGACACCGGCCGCCACGCCGAAATGGTCGTTCCGGATTATACCCGTCGCGCGACGCAAGGAAACCAGCGGAGCGCAGCGGCGGAAGGGGTTTCTGTAGCGAGGTCGGGACCGTAGGGTGCGCTCTCGCGCACCAGGAGCCCGCTCACAAGAGAATTGCATGACCTCGACTGCAAGGCGCAAAGGCTATTTCCCGCCCGGCGCCACGTACTGCTTCAGCCAATCAAAGATCTGCTCGTGCCAGTACAGGCTGTTGGCCGGTTTCAGGACCCAATGCCCTTCGTCGGGGAAGTTGATCATCTTCGACGGCACGCCCAGCCGCTGCAGCGTGGTGAACAGTTGGTGCCCTTCGCTGATCGGCACGCGGAAGTCGAGATCGTTGTGAATGATGAGCATGGGGGTCTTGAAATTCTGCGCGAAGCGATGCGGCGAGAACTTTTCGTACGACTCGCGGTTCTTCCACGGCGCGCCGCCATGTTCGAATTCGTCGAACCATAGTTCGTCGGTCGTGGCGTACATGGCGTCGAAATTGTAGACGCCGCAATGGGTGATCAGCGTCTTGAACTTATCGGTATGCCCCTCGAACCAGTTCATCATATAGCCGCCGAACGAGGCGCCGGCCGCGGCCATGCGCGCGGTATCGATATAAGGCTGCTTCTCCATGTAAGCCACGCCCGCCATCAGGTCGTCAAAACACTTGCCGCCCCAGTCTCCGCTGATCTCGTTGGTGTATTGCTGGCCAAAGCCGGTGCTGCCGCGTGGATTCGGCAATGCGATCACGTAACCCTGCGCGGCCCACACTTCGGGGTTCCAACGAAAGCTCCAGGCGTCTTCCCAGGCGCCCTGCGGACCGCCGTGTACGAGATACACCAGCGGCCATTTCTTGCCCGGATCGAATCCGGGCGGCTTCAAGATCCACATCTGCATCGGCGTCCCGCCCGCGCCTTTGACCTCCACGCTCTCCGGCTTGGGCAGGTCGAGCTGCGCGAGCAACTCGGTGTTGGCCTGGCTGATGTTCTTCGCCTGCTTATTGGCATCGACCGCCAGAATCTCGGGCGGCGTGCGCATCGACGCGCCGGTGCAGGCCATCATTTTGCCGTCACTCGAGCGGCTCAGCGCGCCGTACGTCCGACCATCGAGGAATGGCGTGACCCGCCCCTCGGCCGCCGAAACGCGCGAAATCGTCGTCATGCCGCGCTGATCGGCCAGAAAGAACAGGCTCGCACCATCGGCCGCCCACAGGAATTGATCGACCGACGAATCAAAATCTTTCGTCAACACGCGCGGCTGCGCGCCGGCGCCCTGCGCAGGCATCACGCTCAACTCCCACTGATCCGCTTCGAAGCCCGGCACTTTCTGCGCGCGGTAGGCCAATTGCTTGCCGTCGGGCGAGTAGCGCGGATAGCTGTCGGCGGCCGGGTTCGCGGCGGTGAGATTCTCGGCCTTGCCGCCACCGACCGGCACGCGCCAGATGTCGTAGTTGGTGCTCCACGCCTCGTCGCGCTCGGGCGGAGCCGTGTAGACCAACGACTTGCTATCCGGGCTGAACGTGAAATCATCCCCGACGGAAAACGTCGTCGACGTCGGGTACGCGTCGCGATCGCCCGGCGTCATGTCGCGCGGCTCGCCGCCGGCGGCCGGCATCACGAACAGGTGCTGCCGCTTGTCCTCGACCCACGAGTCCCAGTGCCGATAGAACAGCCGCGTGAACGTCCGCGCCTTGACGGGGCTTTTGGCGATCTCCTCAGCCTTCTTCTTGTTCGCCGCGTTGCTCTCGGCGTACGGCTTGTCGGAGAACTCGGGATAAACGGCCGATACGAAGGCGATCAGCTTGCCATCAGGCGAAAAGATGCCGGTCGAAGCCTCGGTCGCGATCGTGGTCAACTGCCGCGCTTCGCCGCCCGCCAGGTCGATGATCCACAATTGGTTGTCGCCCGAGCGGTTCGATTCAAACAGAATGCTTTTGCCATCAGGGCTGAAGCGCGGATGGCGGTCTTTCTTGGTCGTGGTCGTCAGTTGCCGCGGCGCGCCGCCGGCCGTTGGGGCGAGCCAGATCGTCGACGAGCTCGAATTCGCCTCCAAGTCCACTGCGCCCACGACGTACGCCACTTGCTTGCCATCAGGGCTGATCTGCGGATCCGAGAGCCGCTTGAACTGAAACAAATCGCGGACGGTCATGGGCCGCGTCTTGGTCTCGGCAGCGGTCGCGTACCCGGCCTCGACGACGGCCAGAAGAATCAACAGCAATCCGAGCGGCCTGCGAGAGTTGTGCATCGTGTTGTATTCCTGAAGCGAGAATAAGCGGCGTGCAACCGTCGAACGCGCGATCGACCGGCGGTGTGAGGCGCCCGGGCACCGCACCGCCTGCCCGTACGTTATACGCAAGCAGCCGCGAGTTGCCAGTTCGCGCTGTCGCCGACAGTGGGGTGATTTAGCGTGTGATGCATGGACACATAAAAACGTCCCCTCTCCCTTCGCGAGAGGGTTAGGGTGAGGGCATTTAAGGCCGAAGCCGATTGCCGATCCCCTCACTCCGGCCCTCTCCCGAAGGGAGAGGGGACTCGCGGCACGCGGGTGAAAGCCTGCACACACTAATTACCCACTATCCCGCCATGCGGCCCGCACGCCTCGCGATGTCGCGGGCGTCGGCCCGTCGGCAATGTAAGCTACCGCGACCAGGCCGGCATGAAACAGTGCTTGTCGGCGGGGCTGATGGCGCGCGCGGTGCCTCCCTCGACGGGCACGACAAAGATGCGAGAGATGTCATCCCGCTCGACGGCGTAGGCCAACCCTGAGAAGGAGCTGCGCGCGTCGGTCACCTGGCAATAGAGTTTGCCCGTTGGTGCAGACGGTTCCTCGGCGGCGACGGCCGTGCTCGTGCGGGCAGCGAGTGCGAGTATCACGGCCGCGACGAAAAAGCGTAGAGCGGTTCTCGGCGCCATGCTGGGCTCCCTCCGTGCGATGGGCTCGTCCGCCATGGCCCGATACAGGTCGGCCGATGAGCGTGCTACCGAGGATCGTACGAAAGGAGGTCGTGAACAGGCAAGGCGAGTTCAGGCTCGCACAGCGGCGCCCCAGAAATAAAAACGCGGCGCTCGACCTGAGGGGGCGAGCGCCGCGTTTTGGGCGCGAAAATGACTATGTTATCGCCGGGCATTGGCGGCCGAGCCGCCGAGGGGACACCCAGCATCAGCTGGCAGCCGACCGATCAGCCGGCGCCGTTATGGGCCTAGCGGGTCGGCGAGTCGGGGGATTTATTCGGCTTGCCGATGCCGCGCGTGTCTTTGGGGTCGAGCTGGCTGGCGCGAAGGTTCTCGCGCTGGATCGCCTCGTACACCTCTTGCCGGTGGACGGGGATCTCGGTGGGGGCGCTGATGCCCAAACGCACTTTATCGCCGCGTATATCGACGACGGTGATGACAATGTTATCACCGATCATGATGCTTTCGTCGCGTTGTCTCGACAGGACTAGCACCTGTGGCTCCTTCCTTTGTTGCGACCTTCGGTGGGGGCGGTGGTGGCAGCCCGCCCTCCGCGATGTCGTTCCCGGCAAAGGTCCGTATTGTTATTCCCTGCGCCTAACGGACGTCCAGTGAGACGCGGCGAAATCGGGGGGACTTCGTCGCTTCACCGCGCGTCTTGTCAGTTGCCCGTTGTGCGTCTGGCGCCTCGTCGTCTCGCGATTGCTTGTCGGGCAGGCCTGGCATGCCCGAGCGCGCGGCTCGACATGATCCAGCCGGGTGTCGGAATCGCGATCCGGACGAAACTCGGTTTTCTTAGGCGGTCTTTCGCAATGCGGTCGTCGTCAGCTCGTATTGCAAAGGCATCTCGCCGTTGGCGATCACTTGCCGTCCCAGGCGCTTCTCCAGGTTCATCAGGATCGGCGCTTTCAGGTTCAGCGTGATGCCGCGTTCGTTCTTGGACATGATCGACAGCACTTGGGCGTCTTCCGGCCGCGCCAATTCGAGTGAAGCAAGTTCACGTCGAAACACGCGCAGCTGATAGTCGGGCACGAAGCGCCGCGGGCTGACCACGGCCAGCGCAACGCTGGGGCGCGTCGTGCTTTGCAACCAGCCAATCGCTTCGTTCTGAGCGTCGGCCAAGAGCACCCAGGAGTGACAATCGTCCAGCCCGAGCATCCCTTCCGGAAAACGGATCAGATCCTCGGCCGGCACCTCAACGTTGGCAAAACGAGTCGTACGGACTAGCATCGCACACCCTCCGTGGAAATCGTGCATCCAGCTTCCTCTCACTCGCGAGAGAAAACGCACATAGGCATGATCGGCCGCACTCGTTCTGAGTGAATAGGAAAAGTGGCGGCGGCTGTTCAGATGATTGGATTTGGGGAACCTTGGCGGACGCGCATAGCGAGTATGCCGAGCATGCGGCGCCGCGCCGTTAGAATCGTCAGGGTCGAAGAGCACCTCCCTCCCTTTGCAGCCGCATCAAACGGTTTTCACAAAACGCAAAAACCTCCCTCCCTTTCAGGGAGGGACCGAGGGAGGGTCAACGCGTTCAAAACATCAACGCGTGGGCATGAGGCAACGCATCACCCCTCACCCACACGTCACCCCTCACGCGGACCTCTCCCCTGAGGGGAGAGGAGTCAGGCGGAACGACCATCGAACGAGGGGCAACGCATCAAACCACTGCAGGCGCAGTCGACGAAATGATGATCGCACCTGGCGAAACTTTCGTCGGCGATCCGCTCGGTGTCGCGCGATTCCGATGCCGTTTGCGATGCTAAGCTCTTCGCAAGCCCTAAGTTCCGTTCGGTATCCGCATTCGTTACGTGCGCGGCATGACGCTTGCTTGGAATAACGCGACCTTTGACGTTCCGGATCAACGTCGAGCCAGATATCCCCCGCGCGTACGAGCAAGGAAGACCGAGTGAGCTGCTCCATATCGACGACTCTCAGCAGGCGCCGCGCCGGGTTTACCCTGGTCGAAATCCTCGTGGTAATCGCGATCATCGGCATTTTGATCGCCCTGCTGTTGCCTGCCGTCCAAGCCGCCCGCGAAGCGGCGCGCCGCACGCAATGCATCAACAATCTGAAACAGTTGGGGCTAGCCTGCCAGAATTACGCCGGAGTCCACGGCGGTTTTCCTTTACTCTACTCGTCGTCGAACCAGCCAGGCTGGATCACCCAACTGCTCCCCTATTTCGAGCAGGAGAACCTGTTATCGCAATACAACTACAAGCAGCCTTGGTTTGACGCCAGCAATGCGAATACGGTGTCGCAGCGGATTCCCATTCTCGAGTGCCCGACGAGCCCTCTCGATCATCTCTTCACGGCCACCGATCCCGCATTTGCCGGACAGAGCGCGAACCCGCTGACGACGTTCACCGTGGGTGCGACGGACTACTTTGCCCTCGCGGGCGCCTCGACAACAACGACGCTGAAAGCCCCGAGCACCATTCCCGCGGGTTACTTCGCCGCTTATCCGAATGTCCCGACCACCACGGATGTGTCGGGAGCTTTTGGCCCGCAGAGCACGACGCCCACGCTGTACCGTTTGGCCCAGGTGACCGATGGCCTTTCGAATACGGCGATCGTGACCGAGATGTCGGGCCGGCCGTATCTGTATCTGTCGAACGGGCGGCAAATCCCGACGGCCGGATTCCCGTCTTATGTCTCGCCTGGTTCGGTCGACGCGGCCGACAATATTCCCCTGTATTACGGTTGGGGTTCCTGGGCGCAGAATGATAATTTCAACGTGGGCACGTGGAGCGCCGACGGCTCGATGCAGGGGGGCACGTGTTCCGTGAACTGCAGCAACTACCGCGGCGTCTATAGCTTTCACACCGTCGGCGTCTATGCCACGTTCGGTGACGGTTCGGTTCACATGCTCAGCCAGCAGATCAGCCCGGCCGTGTTTTTTGCCGTAATCACGGCCCGCGCCGGCGAAACTATTCCCGACGTTAACAGCCTTTAGTCGGCAGCGGAAACAAAGACTCTCGTTTTCTGCGGAGGTACTCGTGCCATTCTCGTTGCGTCTTTCGCCCGCGATGATCGTTGCGACAGTGGGCCTGTTCGCCATTTTCTGCCAGGCGAGCTCGGCCGGCGCCCAGCAAACCGAGCCGAAAAAGGACCGGCCGCCGCGACCGTCGCAAGATGCCGTGGTGTCCGCCGATAGCGTCGTCAAGCGCGACGTCGCCTATGGCGACAAGGAATTGCAGAAGCTTGATATCTATGCGCCGGCAGGAGCCAAAAACGCACCGATCGTCCTGTTCGTTCACGGAGGAGAGTGGACGCGGCACGATAAATCGGAGGTGAGTTTCAAGCCCAAGTTTTTCAACGAGCACAAAATCGTGTTTGCGAGCACCAACTATCGGCTGTCGCCCGCCGCGACGCATCCGGCGCACGCGAGTGACGTCGCTGCCGCGATCGGCTGGCTGCACAAACATGCCGGCGAATTCGGCGGTGACCCCCGAAAAATCTTCCTGATGGGGCATTCGGCCGGTTGCCACCTGGTGACCTTGGTATCGCTCGACCCGCGCTACCTGGCGGAAGTCGGCCTGCGGCCCGCGGACCTGGCCGGCGTCGTGGCCTGGAGCGGGGGGGCTTATGATCTGGTCGACAAAGTCGCGCAAGGCGGCGCTTACGCCGACTACATCAAAAGCGCCTTCGGCGATTCACCTGACGTGTGGCGGCAAGCGTCGCCGGTTGCCCACGTGAGCGGAGCCAAGGCCGGCCCTCGATTTCTTTTCATCTCGATCGAGCCCGGCAACGCCTCGCATCAAGCGGCCGAGCGCCTTGCGAAGCTGATCGAGGAAAACGGCGGCCGCGCGACCTCGAAACTGATCGAGGGACGCGACCATTTCGGCGCCAATCACTTCCTGGGCGCGCCCGACGATACGACGGGCCAGATATTCCTGCAATTCATCCGCGACGCTGCCGACTAAGCGCAAAAACCTCCCTCCGTTTCAGGGAGGGATCGAGGGAGGGTCAACGCATTCAAAGCAACAACGCCTTGGATCAGGCAACGTCCCACCCCTCACCCTGACCTCTCTCCTGAGAGGAGAGGAGTTAGTCGGATGACCATCGCGTGAAACCATCCTGAAGCTACCGAGCCCGGCTACAGAGGATAAGACCGGAGTCGGGAACCTTTCTTCTCGCTGCGCGCCTGCCTAGAATGCCGACTTGGCGCGCGACTGTCGGGCATGGCCGGACCTGAGTATCCAGGCCGATATTCACCGAACGAATCGCGCGCTCCAGAATTGCCTTCAGTCTTGGAGCCCGGCCCGATGCTTTCCGCCCGCACGCGTTTGTCCGCGATGATGTTCCTGCAGTATTTCGTGTGGGGCAGCTGGGCCGTCTCGGCCGGCGGCTACATGGGAAAGGCGTTGCACTTCAGCGGGCAGAGCATTGGGCTGGTCTACTCGACCACGGCTATCGGCGCGATCTTTGCCCCGCTGTTCGTTGGCTACATCGCCGACCGGCTGTTCGCCACCGAACGCATCCTGGCCACGCTGCACATCGTCGGCGGGGCCCTGTTGGTGGCGGCATCTTTTCAAAAGACGCCGAACGGACTGTTTCTGGTCATGGTCGCTTATGCCCTGTGCTACATGCCGACCCTGGCATTGACGAACTCGATTTCGATGGCCAACGTCGGCGATCCGGAAAAGGAGTTTCCGCGCATTCGCGTATTCGGCACCGTCGGCTGGATCGCCGCCGGACTGATCGTCGGCATCTTGCTGGGCGAAGAGAATGAGCGCTTCTTTCAAATGGCGGGCGGAGCTTCGGTCCTCTTGGGACTGCTGTGCCTGACGCTGCCGCATACGCCGCCGCGCGGTGCGTCGGGGGGCGACGCCCTGGGGCTGGGCGCGATCGGCTTGTTCAAGGAACCATCGTTCACGATCTTTGCCCTCTGCTCGTTCCTGATTTGCATCCCGCTGGCCTTTTATTACGGCTTCGCCAACGCCTTCCTGGTAGAGACCGATCGCCCGTCGCCGACGGCGCTGCAAACCCTCGGGCAGATCTCCGAGGTCTTCTTCATGGCGGCCATGCCGTGGTTCATCGTCCGGCTTGGGATCAAGAACATGCTGCTCGTGGGCATGGCGGCCTGGGTGGCACGATACTTGTGCTTCTCCACGCTCGATTTCTCGCTGGTCCTCGTGGGCCTGGTGCTGCACGGCGTGTGCTACGACTTTTTCTTCGTGGCCAGCCAGATCTACGTCGACAAAAAGGCTCCCCGCGACATGCGGGCGAGTGCCCAGAGTCTGATCGCCTTCATCACGCTGGGGCTGGGCATGTTCGTCGGATCGAACGTCAGCGGCTGGATCGTCGAGAAGTATCCGGCCGTGACGATCGAGGCGACCAATGCCGAAGGGAAGGCGATCACCGCGGCCTTGCCCGACTGGGCCGGCGCCGGCGCCGACGATTCGGTGTGGAAGTATCTCGATCTGAAGAGCACGCTGGGCGGGATGATCTTTGGCGAGCAGCACGTGGAATCGAAACACGGTCCCGACTTCGCCGCGGCCAACGACGCCAATGGCGATGGTCAGCTGCAGCTCAACGAAATACCCGACGGGTGGGTCGAGCGGCCCAACGTCGACGATCCAGCGCAAGACGTGACCTACTCGGGCACCGCCTTGCGGGCAGCATTCGCCCAGCTCGATCCGAACTCGACAGGTATCATCACGCGGGCCCAATGGCGCGCGGCACAGGCGCACGATTGGTCGAAAATCTGGATCTGGCCCGCCCTCATGGCCGGCGCCACGTGCCTGCTCTTCTGGCTAGGCTTTCACGACCGCGTGAAAGCGGTCGATTAGAGGAGTGCACCACGGAGACACGGAGGCACGGAGAAGAGAATGCAAAAGTAAAAATGCAGAATATGCAGAATGATGAATCAAGAAAGAGACGGAATCAATGGCCGATTGACCAATTTGAACGCCCCAACGCTCATCGCTTCTTTAATTCCTCATTTTGCATTCTGCCTTCCCTCTGTGTCTCCGTGCCTCCGTGGTGCAGACTGTTCCTCGGTTACTTCCCGCGCTGGGCGATCAGCGCTGCCAGCGCCGCATCGGTGGCTGCCAGGCGTTCGTGCTGCTCGGTCAGTGAGCGGCGTTCGGCCTCGACCACTTCGGCCGGCGCCCGCTCGACGAAGTTGGCATTCGCCAGCTTTTTTTCCTTGGTCGCGATCGCGCCGAGCAGCCGTTCGCGCTCTTTCTGATTCCGCGCGATTTCGGCTTCGACGTCGATCAAGCCGGCCAGGTCCACGAACAGCTCTCCGGCGCGGAGCACGGTGTTCGCGCTCGTGGCGGGCGCGGTGACCGCCGGCCCCCACTCGGTTCCCTGCGCCTTGGCCATCGATTCGAAATAGCCGGCCATCGGCTCGAGTAGCGCGGCCACGTCCGGCTCGCACCGCAACGAGAAGCGGATCTCGGTGCGCGGCGGCAAATTCTGCCGGCTGCGAATCTCGCGCAAGCCGCCGAGCACTTCTTGAAACCGCGCGAAACGGGCTTCGCTCGCCGCATCTTGCCGGGCGCGGTCCACCTCGGGCCACGTCGCGATCATCACGCTCTCGGCCGGCGGCTCTTGCTTCGTAAGTCCGCGCAGCGGCGCCGCCTCGTTCAACAACTGCCAAATCTCCTCGGTGATGAACGGAATTACCGGGTGCAACAGCCGCAACAAATTATCGAGCGTGTGCGCGAGCACGCGCTGCGCCGTCGGGCGGCTGGCCGGATCTTGCAGCCGCGCCTTCACCATTTCCAGGTAAAAGCTGCAGAATTCGTCCCAGGCGAATTCATACAACAGCCGCGTCGCGTCGGCAAAGTGATAAGCGTCCAGCGCCGCGGTCACGCCGTCGGTCACGGTCGCCAACCGGCTGAGGATCCATCGATCTTCGGTCACCAGCTGCGTGTCGTCGACTTTGCCCGGCGTATACCCTTCCAGGTTCATCAGCACGAACCGTGCGGCATTCCACAGCTTGTTGCAGAAATTCCGCGCCAGCTCGAACCGATCGCTCACCACGGCGCCGCGCGGCAGGGCCACGTCGGCCGCCTTTTCGGCCCATTGCGTGGCGAACTCCTTGCCGCACTGCTTGCACGGCACGCGCGGCAGCACGCGATTCTTCTTCGTCTGCTCGACCAGCGCTCCGCAGTGCGGGCATTCGAATTCCACCGGCATCCGCACGTCCTGCGTTTCGGTCGTGAGGTACGCCAGCCCGAACCGCAACGCGTCAGCGCCGAACTTCTCCATGATGTCGACCGGGTCGACGCCGTTCCCCTTCGACTTGCTCATGGTTTCGCCATAGCCGTCGAGGATCTTCGGATGGATGAACACCTCGCGGAACGGCACATCTCCGACGTTGTGCAGCCCGGTGAGCACCATGCGCGCCACCCACAGCGTGATGATGTCCCGGCTCGTCACTAGCGCGCTTGTCGGGTAGTAGTACGCCAGCTCTGGAGTTTTCTCCGGCCAGCCGAAGGTCGAGTGCGGCCACAGGGCCGAGCTGAACCAGGTATCGAGCACGTCGGCCTCGCGCGTCAGTTTGCAGCCCGGCACCGCGTCCTCGGCCAGATCCTCTTCGCGTGCGCAGATGAGCCAGCGGTCATGCTCCGGATCGCGGTGCCACACGACGTCATCACGACCGGCGAAGGCGCGCTTCAAATCCGCTTCGCTCGCGCCCGGCGCGTACCAGATCGGAATCTGATGCCCCCACCACAATTGCCGGCTGATGGGCCAGTCGCGCTTCTCCCCCAGCCAGTCGAGATAGCCGCTTTTATATCGTTCGGGCACGATCTTCACGCGGCCGTCGCTCACGGCATCCATCGCCGACTGCGCGAGGTCCTGCATGCGCACGAACCATTGATCCGCCAAGAGCGGCTCGATCGGCGTCTTTGAACGGTCGGAGTGCGCGAGCTCGATCTCGCGATCCTCGACCTCGGCCAGCAGGCCGGCCGCTTCCATGTCGGCCACGACGCGCTCGCGCGCTTTGAGAATCTTCAGCTTCGCGTACGGGCCGGCATTTTCGTTCAGCGTGCCGTCGATGTTTAACACATTGATCATCGGCAAAGATTGCCGCTTACCCACCTCGTAGTCGTTCGGATCGTGGGCCGGCGTAATTTTCACGCAGCCGCTACCCAGCTCAGGCTTGGCCCACTCGTCGGCCACGA
Source organism: Pirellulales bacterium (assembly GCA_035546535.1). Taxonomy (NCBI): domain Bacteria; kingdom Pseudomonadati; phylum Planctomycetota; class Planctomycetia; order Pirellulales; species Pirellulales bacterium. The sequence continues at coordinate 14,595 of DASZWQ010000057.1, forward strand.
GCGGAATCTCGCGATTCATGAGCGGCAACATCACTTTGCGACCAGCCCGCGCCATGTCGCGCAGCTTTTCCAGCCCGGCGAGCATCGTGCGGCGACGATCGGCCAGCGCGTCGAGCTGCGTTTGGATCTCGGGGCGTTGCTTCTCGGCGGCCTCGGCCAGCTTTTGCCGCAACTCGGCTTCGGCCGCGTCGAGCGCGCGCGCCGGGTCGGGATGCACCGCCACGGCCGTATCGCCTAGCATCGTCTCGGGCCGGGTCGTGGCCACGGTCACGTGCGTCGGCTCGCCGGGCTGCGGATCGATCACCGGATAGCGCAAATGCCAGAAGTGCCCGGCTACCGCCTCGTGAAACACTTCGTCATCGCTCACCGCGGTTTGCAGGAACGTATCCCAGTTCACCATCCGGCGACCGCGATAGATCAAGCCTTCCTGGAAGAAGGTAAAGAACGTATGCCGCACGGCCCGGGCGCACACTTCGTCGAGCGTAAAGCGCGTTCGCTGCCAATCGCAGCTACAGCCCAGCCGCTTGAGCTGCCCGAGAATGCGCCGCTCGTATTCGTTCTTCCAATCCCAGATACGGGCCACGAGCTTTTCGCGCCCCAGGTCGTGCCGCGATAGCTTCTCCTCTTCCAATAGCCGTCGCTCGACCACGGCCTGCGTGGCAATGCCCGCATGATCGGTGCCCGGCATGTACAAGGCATTGAAGCCGCGCATCCGCTTGCTGCGGATCAAAATATCCTGGATCGTGTTGTTCAGTGCGTGGCCCAGGTGCAGCGCGCCGGTCACGTTCGGCGGCGGGATGACGATCGCGTAGGGCTTGCGCTTGGGGTCAGGCTCGCTGTGAAAATACTTGCGCTCTTCCCAAAACCGGTACCAGCGCTGCTCGGGCCCCGCGTGATGATACTGCTTGGGCAGTTCTTGCTCCGTCGTCGTGGTCGACATCGTTCAATGCTCCGGTCAGGCATGTCTGGCCCGACACTTGTAGGAGGGGGGAGGGTTAAATCCGTTTTGCCGAGCGATGAACGAGGAGTGCTGAGTGCTGAACTGAAGAATCTCATTGGGCGTTCAACGATTACCATCGCATTCCGCTCATCACTTAGCACTCATCACTCCGCGCTTCTTCCATTCATCATTTTGCATTTCCTGCACTTCTCGTCTCGTCCTTGCACAGCTTGTATTCGAAGCTGTCGACCAGCGCCATCCAACTGGCCTCGATGATGTTCTCGCTCACGCCCACCGTGCCCCATACGTCGTGATCGTCGCGGCTTTCGATCACCACGCGTACGCCGGCGGCCGTGGCCGCTTCGGAGTTGATAACCCGCACTTTGTAATCAACCAGGTGCATTTTGGCGAGACTCGGATAGGCCGCGGCCAGCGCCTTGCGCAGCGCCGCGTCGAGCGCATTGACCGGGCCGTCTCCTTCGGCCACTTCGTGGCGCACGGTATCGCCGACGCGGATTTTCACCGTGGCCTCGGTCGTCACTTCGCCGCCGGCGTCGGCCTCGACCGACACGTGAAAATTCAACCGCTCGAAGTGCGGCGTGAACGTGCCGGCACAGCGCCGGACGAGCAAATCGAACGACGCTTCGGCCGCTTCGAACTGGTAGCCGGCGTTCTCCATCTTCACGACTTTGTCCAGAATCTTCTCGGCGAGCGCCCGATCGTGCTGCAGGTTGTGCTTCGTGGTGAGCGCCTGGATGTTCGAACGGCCAGACAGCTCGCTCACCAGAATGCGGCGTTCATTGCCGACTTTTTCCGGCGTGATGTGCTCGTAACTGGCCGTCGCGCGATTCACGGCATGGGCGTGCATCCCGCCCTTGTGCGCAAAAGCGCTCGAACCCACGAAGGGCTGGCCGTTGCGAAAGTTCATGTTCGCCAGCTCATAGGCGTAGCGCGACAGCTCGGTCAGCCGCTGTAAGCTCTCGGGCCGCAGGACTTCGTAGCCCGACTTCTTCAGCGCCAGGTTCGCCACCACCGCGATCAGGTCGACGTTGCCGCACCGCTCCCCCACGCCATTGATCGTTCCCTGCACGTGATCGGCACCGGCGTCGACGGCCGCCAGCGTGTTGGCCACGGCCAGTTCGCAATCGTTATGGCAGTGAATGCCCACCGGCACCTTCAGCGACTCGCGGGCCGCCCGCGTCAGCTCGGCGATTTTCTCCGGCAGGTTGCCACCGTTGGTATCACACAGCACGACGGTTCGGGCACCCGCCTCGGCCGCGGCCTGGATCGTGCGGCGCGCGTAGTCAGGGTTCGCCTTCCAGCCGTCGAAAAAATGTTCGGCGTCGTAGATCACCTCGCGCCCCATGCGGCGCAGGTAGGCGATACTATCGGCGATCATTTCGACGTTTTCATCGAGCGTGGCGGACAATACCTCGGTGACGTGAAAGTCCCACGTTTTGCCCACCATCGTGATGATCTTCGCGCCCGAGTCGACCAGGGCCTTCATGCCCGGGTCTTGATCGGCCGAGATCCCCTTGCGACGCGTCATGCCGAACGCGCACACCCGGGCGTGAGCCAGATTCAGTCCGCCGACGCGCTGGAAATATTGCGCGTCCTTGTCGTTCGACAGCGGATAACCCCCTTCGATGTAATCGAAGCCCAGGCTGTCGAGCCGCTGGGACAAGAGCAGCTTGTCCTGCAGCGAGAAGTTGACCCCCTCGCCCTGGCTGCCATCGCGCAGTGTAGTGTCGTAGATTTCGATGCGGCGCATGCTTGTTCCTCAGAAAACAAAAAAACCCTGCCGGCCATCGAGCGGCCTCAGGGCTTGCGATCGTGCGGATTAAACGCCCTCGACGCCCTAGGCCTGCGCCCCCTGAATAATCGCGATAATAACGCCGACGACCGATCGGGCAGCGTAACCGCCCCCGCCGTAGGAATTCCGGCCGTCGCTCATCAACTTCGCGCTTGTCATCGGAGGCACTTTGCCAGGACCAAAGGTCTTATTCAGTCAAAAGATACGCCGCAAAACAGGGGGTGTCAATCGCCGCTTGTTCGGCGTGTGCAGCTCCTAATTCCGACACGCCGGTCGGCGGAAAGGTTCCAGGCCCCTGGCGTTATTGGATATTGTCCAGTACCAGCCCGAAGCGCCAGCGAGGGATCTTTTGCAAGGGCGTCGCAACCAAAGCCTCGCTCGCGCTTCGGGCTGGTGATGAGAATCGCGAACCGGAGCTTCGCACGTTCGGCGCGTCAGCTATCCAGGTCCACGTTCTGCCCGCGCGATTTGCACAGCTCCTTCAAGATCTGGATCCGCACGCGCTGCGTGTCGGTGGGGCCGACGTTGCCGACCTTGCGTGGATTGTCCTGCACCCATTTAAGTGCCTTGGCCACGATCTTGACAAAATCACGGCTATCGCCGATTCGCGCGGCGATCGCCTTGGCGTCGATACTGTCGGCGATCGCACTATCCATCCAGTGCGGCGGAGCATCCAGGTTGTTCATAGCCAGTTCACTGCCCGCGAGTTCACTGCCCGCCAGTTCATTACCTAATTGCGCACAGCATTCGCCGCGCGCCGTCGCGGTCAGCGACGCCGTTCCGAGGCCGACCGCGACCAGGGCGGCCCGTCGTGTGATTCTTGCCATCGCGATTGCTCCGTATGAGTAGATGTCGACCTGGAATTTGAAAAATACTGGCGCGACAGGCGCAGCGGCGCGCCGCCCTCACTATATTCATTTCAGGTCAGATCACGAAAGCGCATTCTGTAGCCGGGGTCCGTGACCCCGGTGCATCACCAACGGAGGGCAGCGATGCAATACGACGTCCACGTCCAAACTCTAGCCCCGCGCCCTGTGGCCGTGCTGCGCTTCCAGGCGGCGCAAAGCGAGCTCTCGAAAAAAATCCCCTGGGCGTGCGGCGAGGTGTGGAACTTCCTCCGCGCCGCGCAAGTAAAAACGGCCGGTCGCCACGTGGCGATTTACTACGACTGCGAAATCAATGTCGAATGCGGCGCCGAAGTCGACGAGCCGTTCGTTTCCGATGGCCGCGTGGTCGCGTCGGCCACGCCAGCCGGCCGGGTCGCCACGGCGGCGCACATCGGTCCGTATCACTTGCTCGGCGGCGCGCACCAGGCCATCACGCAAGCCTGCCAAGCGCAAGGCCACTGCCTGGCCGGCCCGAACTGGGAAATCTACGGCCACTGGACCGACGACCCCACGCAACTCCGCACGGATGTCTTCTATTTGCTGAAGTGAGGCAGCGTCGCACTAGTTGCGACTTTAGGAGTGATCGTACACCAGCCCGAAGCGCTAGCGAGGGATTTTCGGCGTCTCATCTTCAAGGCATACCTCGCTGGCGCTTCGGGCTGATATCATGTCCTAACATCTTCTGCGTAATCTGTGGACGTATTTGGGCTTTAGGTGTTTGAATTTCGGCATCAACCATTGCAGCGCATCGTTCCTCTGTGTGCTACAATCAAAGCCCGCCGGCAGCCCGCCCTAAGCCAATCGCTGGTAAGCAAACCCTCGGCAAATCGCATGAAGATCACGCACGTCGTCTGCCAGATTCTGCGAATCCAGAACGTGCAGGCGAAGACCGCCAGCAGCCAGGATTCGGTCCTCGTTCGTGTTCGCACCGATAACGGACTGGAGGGGATCGGCGAGGCCGACTCTTCGCCCGAGGTTGTCAAAGCGATCGTCGACGCTCCGTTCAGCCACAACATCGCCTGCGGATTGCGCGAATTGCTGATCGGCGAGAATCCCTTGGAAACGCAGCGGCTGTGGCAAAAGATGCTCCGCCGCACGATGTACTTCGGCCGCACTTCGGCCACGGTCACGGCCATGGCCGCCATCGACATGGCGCTGTGGGACTTGAAAGGAAAGCATTTCGGCGAGCCGATCCATCGGCTGCTGGGGGGCAAGCAGCACGACCGCATCAAGGCGTACGCCTCGATTCTCTTCGGCCGCGACGGCAAGGAAACCGCCGACATCGGCCGCCGCTGGCGCGAAGCCGGCTACCGCGCCGTGAAATTCGGCTGGGAACCGATGGGCCCGTCCGAGGCGGTTGATATCGACCTGGTGCGCGGCGCCCGCGCCGGCGTGGGCGACGACGGCACCGTGCTGATCGATGCCGGCTGCGTGTGGGATGCCCGAACGGCGTTGCGCCGCGCGCACGCGTTTGCCGATTTCAAAATCGAATGGCTCGAAGAGCCGCTCCGGCCCGAGGATTACGAAGGCTATGCCTGGCTGCGCGATCGCTCGCCCGTGCCGATCGCGGCGGGCGAGGAAGAATGCGGCCGCGAAGCCTTCCGCCCGCTGATCGATCGCCGCGCGGTGGACGTCTATCAGGTCGACCTGGCCCGCAACGGCTTTACTGACGCCGCTTATATTCGCGACCGTGTCGAAGAGATCGGCGCCCGGCTGTGCAATCACTGCTATACGAGCCCGGTCACGGTCGCTGCCGGCCTGCACTGGCTGGCCACCTGCCGCGACGCCTTCATTTACGAGGATTGCGTCGAGGATTCGCCCCTGCGGCACGAGTTGACAATCGAGCGCGTGCAAGCCGAAGATGGGTGGATCGCGATCCCGGACCGGCCCGGGCTGGGCGTGACGTTGGACGAGGATTTCGTCCGGCGCACGCTGGTGGCCGAATCGGGTGCGAAATAAACAAGTGATTGTGCGGCGGACGTCACCCGCCGACAACGAATGTCGAAACTCAAATGTCTAAAGAAAACCAAAACACCCGAGTGACGAACGGGTGCGGTGACACCACCGCCTTCGGCTTGCTGCCGTCTTTCCTGCTTCGACATTTGCAAAGGTTGCTCCGGTGCCACTGGTGGCTTGCCCACCAGTGCCGAACCGAGCGAGCGATCACTGGTGGACGAGCCACCAGTGGCACGCAGGGCAATCGATTCGGCCTTTGGCATTTACTGCCCTCTGCCCTCTGCCTGCTGCCGGCTCTTTTCCGTTTACTGCCCGCTGCCCTCTGCCTGCTGCCGGCTCTTTTTGCCGCTCCCGTCGCGGCCGCGCCGCCGGACCTGAAGCACGACATCCTGCCTCTCTTGCGTGCCCGTTGCGTCAAATGTCATGGGCCGATGAAGCATGAGAGCGGCTTGAATCTCAGCACGCCGCGCAGCATCGCCCGCGGGGGCGAATCGGGCGCGAGCGTCGAGGCGGGCCATGTCGAGAAAAGCCTGTTATGGGAGCGCATCGACGCGAACGAGATGCCGCCGGAGGCTCCGCTGGCTGCCGAGGAGCGCGCCCTGTTAAAGGAGTGGATCGCGGCCGGCGCCCCCGGTCTGCCGAGCGCCGAAGAGGCCGCGCGGCCCGGCCCCGACCATTGGGCTTTCGTTCCGCCCGCACGTCCCGCCATGCCATCGGTCGCGCACAGCGAACAAGTCCGCACCGACGTCGATCGATTCATCCTGGCCGAGCTTGAGCGCCGCGGCGGGCAACTCGCGCCGCAGGCGCCGCCGCTCGTGCTATTGCGGCGCGTGGCCATCGACCTGACCGGCCTGCTGCCTACGCCCGAGGAGATCGCGACGTATCTCTCGGACATTTCTCTCCCTGAGACGGCCGCCGGCGCGTACGAGCGGATGGTCGAGCGCTACCTGGCCAGTCCACGTTATGGCGAGCGGTGGGGGCAGCACTGGCTGGACGCGGCCGGCTACGCCGACAGCAATGGCTACTTCAACGCCGACACCGATCGGCCGCTCGCCTATCGTTATCGCGATTACGTGATCGCGGCCGTTAGCGCCGATAAGCCATTCGACCAATTCTTGCGCGAGCAGATCGCCGGCGACGAGCTTTCCGGTTACACGCCCGACGGCGACGTCACGCCCTCGATGGTCGAGCCACTGGTGGCGACTCACTTTCTGCGCAACGCTCCGGACGGCACCGGCGAAAGCGACGGCAACCCCGACGAGCAGCGTGCCGATCGCTTCACCGTGCTGGAAGGAACCGTGCAGATTCTCGGTTCCAGCCTGCTGGGAATGACCGTGCAATGTGCCCGCTGCCACGACCATAAATTCGAGCCGATCACGCAGCGCGAATACTATCAACTGCAAGCGATCTTCTGGCCGGCCTATTGCCCGGACGATTGGCGCAAGCCGAACCAGCGTCGCGTGTCGGTCGCCCGTAGCGACGAGCGCCGGGAACACGCCGAGCGCACCAAAACGCTCAATGAACAAATCAAAACCGTGCGCGACGCGCTGGAAGAAAAGGCCAAAAGCTTTCGCGAACAATTGGCCGCCGAACATCGGGCCAGCCTCGACGAAGAAACGCGGGCGAAGCTGGCCGAGGCCGAGAAGCACGACAAGAAGGAGCGCAGCCCCGACGAGAAGAAGCTCGTCAAAGCCCTGAACGACGCCACGGAGTTGCCGCACGACGCACTGGCCGAGAAATTCCCCGACTTTGCCACGGCACGTGACCAGGCGAACACGCAAATCGACGCACTCGAATCGCAGCTTCCCACGCCGCTGGCCGAGCTGTCGATCCTGGCCGACGTGCAAACCGAGCCGACGCCGCATCATCTGCTCGTGCGTGGCGATTATCGGGCTCTCGGCTCCGAAGTCGCGCCCGGGGTGCCGCAAGTGATGAACGCGGCCGGCCAATCGTACGAAGTCGTCGGGGCCGCCACGCCCGCCGGCGGGCGGCGCACGGCCCTGGCCCGCTGGCTCACCGATCCTCGGCATCCGCTGGTCGCGCGGGTGACGGTCAACCGCATCTGGCAGCAGCATTTCGGTCGCGGCATCGTGGCCACGGCCGACAATTTCGGCTACACCGGCGCGCCCCCGTCGCACCCCGAGTTGCTCGATTACCTGGCCACCGAGTTCGTCGCGTCGGGCTTTAGCACCAAGGCGCTGCACCGGCTGATCCTGAACTCGGCCACGTACCGGCAATCGAGCGCCGCCAACGAGGAAGTGCGGGCGGCCGACCCCGAAAACCTGCTGCTCGGGCGGTTTCCGCTCCTAAGGCTCGATGCCGAATCGATCCGCGATTGCATGCTCCGCGCCAGCGGCGAACTCGATCTGGCCGTCGGCGGCCCGTACGTGCCGACCAAGCGCACCGACACCGGCGAAGTGGTCGTCGCCGAGGGCGGCGCCGTCGCGCGGCGCTCGATTTATTTGCAACGCCGCCGGACCCAGCCCGACAGCATGCTCGACGTCTTCGACGTACCGCAAGGGGGGAACAACTGCACGCGGCGTAATGCCTCGACGATCGCACTGCAATCGCTGAGTCTGCTGAACTCGGAATTCGTCACGGCCCGCGCCGCGGCGCTCGCCGCGCGTTTGGAAAAATCTGCCGGCGACGATCCGGCAGCTCGCGTCGCGCAGGCGTTCCTTGTCACGTACTCGCGCCCGCCAACGGCCGAGGAGGCCGCGGCCGCCGAACAGTTCCTGGCGACCCAACCCGCGAACTACGCCGGCCAGCCCGACGCGACTGAGCGCACTTGGCGCGATTTCTGCCAGATGCTGCTGGCCAGTAGCGCGTTTTTGTATGTTGAGTAGGGGACGGCACCACGGAGGCACGGAGACACGGAGGGAAGGCGAGAAGAACTGCAGAATGATGAGCCGGAGAAACGCTTAGCGATGAGTGCTGAGTTATGAACGAGCCTTGCATGTCCCCAACCCCACACATCCGTGGAAGATCGTTCGGAACTGAACTGGCCCTTTCCGCGGCACTTCTTATTGGCGCTTATGGGTGCGGAGAATATCGCGAAACTCCGCCCCCAACGGCCACTAAAGCAGTTCGCCTCAGGAGTCAATGGCCCGGCCGGATCATCGAACTTGTCGATGACGCGGGACGCAACGGCATCGATCTGAAAAGCGCAACGGTTTATCAATACATCACCGACGAGTACTATTTTGAATCTGTGGACGTTCCCGGACTTCTCGATTTTCTAAATGACCGCTGGAGCTTGCGACAAATCGGCGCCGACGAGTGGGCTGCAAACAGAATTCGGCAGCGCGCTCCCGTCGGGCTAATAGGCGAATCCGACTGGACGTATTACGTCTCAGACCGCTATGCGCCGGGGCAGAAGGGCGATTCGTTCATCCTTGCCGTTGACGATCGTAAAGGAAAAATTGTCCTTAGGTACTATTACAACTTTTGATCGTCTGCGAAGGCGTAGCGATCCTTATAGCAACAATGAGTTACTCCCGTTCGTCACTCATCACTTCGCACTCATCGTTTGTTTCCTCCGTGTCTCCGTGCCTCCGTGGTGAAATGTATTTAACGGACAGTCAGCCATGCAAAACCACTTCCACCTGAACCGTCGAGCATTTCTTGGTCGTTACGCGGGCGCGCTCGGCAGCCTGGCGCTGGCCGAGATGCTTGCCGCGCCGCGCGTCGCGCGTGCGTCATCGACGGCGCTAGCAAACGCCGGCAAGGCCAAGGCTGTCATCTGCTTGTTTCAGCATGGCGGGCCGAGCCAGATGGACCTGTTCGACGAGAAGCCGGAGCTGACACGCCATGACGGTCAGCCCTATCCGGGCGAGCTCGAAGTTCACTTTCATGAGCAAAAGGGGAACCTGCTCGCGTCGCCCTTCAAGTTCGCGCCGGCGGGCCAGTGCGGCATGCCGCTCTCGGAGATTCTGCCGCACACGGCCGGCGTGGCCGACGAGCTGACGTTGGTCCGCTCGATGACCACCGAAAGTGTCGATCACGAGGCGGCGCTGCGGCTGATCCACAACGGCAAGATCATGCCCGACCGGCCGGTGCTCGGCTCCTGGGTCGCGTACGCGCTGGGCACCGAAAACCGCGATCTGCCGTCGTACGTCGTGCTCTCCGATCCCGGTGGATTGCCGGTCGACGGCATCCGCAATTGGCAAAGCGGCTGGCTGCCGGCGCTGTATCAAGGCACTCCGTTCCGCGCGAAGGGATCGCCCGTTTTGCACCTGGAATCGCCGTCGGGCGTGACGGCCGCGGCGCGGCGCGAAGAGCTGACGTTCCTCAACGCGCTCAATCGGGCGCACCAGGCCCGGCATCCCGGCTATACGGAGCTCCAGGCGCGGATCGCGAACTTCGAAACCGCCGCCCGCATGCAAACGGCCGTGCCCGAGATCCTGGACCTGTCGCGCGAGAGCGAGGCCACGCGGCGGATGTACGGCCTCGACAATCCGGCCACGGCCGAATACGCCGGCCGGTGTCTCTTGGCCCGCCGCCTGGTCGAACAGGGCGTCCGCTTCGTGCAGGTCTTCATGAGCGGGCAGCCGTGGGACACGCACTCGAAGAACTCGGACAATCTGCGCGGCCTGTGTGCCCGAACGGATCAACCGTCGGCGGCGCTCGTGGCCGATCTGAAGCAGCGCGGCCTGTTGGATTCGACGATCGTGCTGTGGACGGGCGAGTTCGGCCGGCTGCCCATTTCGCAAAAGGCCGACGGCCGCGACCACAACCGCCACGCCTTCAGCCTGTGGCTGGCCGGCGGCGGCTTCAAGCGCGGTTATGTACACGGCGCGACCGACGACTTCGGCTACAAGTCGGTGACCGACGTCGTAAACGTCCACGACCTGCACGCGACGATCCTGGCGGCCCTCGGCCTGGACCACGCCGAGCTGACTTTTCCCCACGACGGCCGCGCCGACAGCCTGACCGATCACGAAGTGACGAAGGCCCGCGTGGTGCGCGAACTGCTGGCGTGAGCGAATGAGTCGGCAGAGGGCCGCCGGCAGTAAATGACGAATGTCGCAATGCAATTGTCCGAAACGCCGGGCGAGCGCGGCGGCTAATAGTCACTGCCGGCAGCCCACTGCCCACTCCCTTCCCGCTACCCTCACGCCGCTTCGTCAGGATAGATCGGCATTCCGGGTCCTTGGTGTCCGACCATCTCGCTCAGCGGCGTGCCGCTTTCGTCTTGCAGCAGCTTGCGATCGCCGGACAACCTGGCGAACACGTAGTACAGACCGGGAATGAGCAACACGCCGATGATCGTGCCCAACAGCATGCCGCCGACGGCGGTGGTGCCAATCGTGCGGTTTCCGATGGCCCCGGGGCCGTTGGCGCGGACGAGCGGAATCAAGCCGGCGATGAAGGCGAAGGAGGTCATCATAATGGGCCGGAAGCGCAGTTTTCCGCCTTCGATGGCCGCGTCCTTGATGTTTACTCCCTCGTGGTGCCGTTGCACTGCGAATTCAACGATGAGAATCGCGTTCTTGCCCAGCAGACCGACGAGCATGACCAGACCGATCTGGGCGTAGACGTCGTTGGCCAGGCCCATGACTCGCAGGAACAGGAAGGATCCGAAGACGCCGACGGGCAGCGACATGATCACGGCCAGCGGCAGGATGAAGCTCTCGTACTGCCCGACCAACACCAGGTAGACAAAGCCGACCACGATCAAGAAGATGTAGATCGCCAGGTTCCCCTTTCCCGCTTCGTCATAAGCGAGGGCTTCCCAGCCGATGCCGTAGCCCGGGGGCAGCGTGTCGGCGGCGACCTCGCGGATCGCCTTGATGGCCTGGCCGGTGCTGTAGCCGGGCGCCGGCGAAAGCTGAATGGGAGCGGCCGGATACAGATTATAGCGGTCGACTTCGTTCAGACTCTGCTGCTTCTTGAGCGTCATGAACGAGGAGTAAGGGACCATGTCTCCCTTATCGTTCTTGACGAACATGTTCTCGAAATCCTCGGGATACCGGCGAAACTCGGGCAAGGCCTGGACAAAGACCTTGTAAAACTGGTTGAAGCGGATGAAGCCCTGCTCCCACGTGCTGCCGACCACGATGGACAGGTTGTCCATCGCGTCTTTGATCGTCACACCCTTCTGCATCGCCACGTCGTTGTTGATGATCAGTTCATATTGCGGATAGTTATTGGCAAAAAACGTGAAGATGCTCGTCAGCTCGGGCCGTTCCTTCAAGGCGCCCAGGAACTTTTCTGCCTCTTCTCCGAGGCGCTTGTAGTTCATCGTGTTGGTCTTGTCCAAAAGACGGAACGAAACGCCGCCGGCCGCCCCAAAGCCCGGCACCGCGGGCGGCTCGAAGAACTCGAGCTTCACGTTCGACATCTTGCGGCATTTATGCTCGAGTTCCTGAATGATCTGCTTCGAAGACATGCGGCGCTCGGACCAGTTCTTCAAATTGATCAGACAGGTCCCCGCGTTCGATCCGCGCCCCTCGGTCAGAACTTCGTATCCGGCCAAGGCTGAGACCGAGTTGACGCCCTCGATCGATTTCGCGATGGCCTGCAAGTCGCGCGATTTGGCGTTGGTGTACTCCAGCGTCGAGCCTGGCGGCGTCTGTAGAACCCCGTAAATCATTCCCTGGTCTTCCAACGGGATAAACCCGGAGGGCAGCCCCCGGTTTACCAGGAAAATACCGATGCTGAAGCTGCCGATGACCACCATCGTCAGCATGCGGCGGGTAACGATGGGGCGCAAAAAGGCCGCATAACCGCCGGTAACTTTCTCCACGCCACGGTCAAACAGATACAGGAAGTAGGCCAGCGGCCCACGCTTTCGCGCGCCCGTGTGCGGCTTGAGGATCATCGCGCACAAGACGGGCGTTAGCGTCAGGGCCACGATACCCGAGAGAACGATGCTCGTGGCCATGGTGATGCCGAACTGGCGGTAGAACGTGCCCACCGGACCGGTCATGAAGGTGACGGGCACGAACACGGCGGTCATCACCAGCGTAATGGCAATGATCGCTCCGCTGATTTCATTGATGACTTCCCTGGTGGCCCGATAGGGCGACAGGTGTTTGTCGTGCATCTTGGCGTGTACGGCTTCGACAACCACGATCGCGTCGTCGACGACGATACCGATGGCCAACACCAGGGCGAACAGCGTGATCAGGTTGATCGACAGGCCCAGCAACTGCATGAAGAAGAAGGTCCCGATCAGCGATACCGGAACCGCCAGGGTCGGAATCAGCGTGGAACGCCAATCGCCGAGGAATAGAAAGACCACCAGAGAGACCAGCACGAAGGCCTCGAACAGAGTGTGGTACACCTGGTGGATCGAAGCCTCGAGGAACGTAGACACATCATAGCTGACCTCATAGGTCATGCCCGCGGGAAACGAACTCTCCTTGATGCGCTCGAGCGTTTTCTTGACCTCCTCGATCACGGCCGCGGCGTTGGTGCCGGGGATTTGCTTCAACACGATGGCCGCCGAGGGATGGCCGTCGATGTTCGAGTAGATGTTGTAATAGGCAGGCCCCAGTTCGATTTCTGCCACGTCCCTGAGGCGCAGTACCTCGCCATCAGGGTTCGCTCTCAAAATGATGTCTTCATACTGCTCCGGCTTGTTGTAGCGGCCCACCCACGTCAGCACGTACTCGATGGTTTGCGACGTTCGGCCCGTCGCCTGGCCAAGTCGTCCAGGCGAGCCGATCATGCTCTGCCTGCCGACCGCCTTCATGACGTCGTCGGAGCCCACGTTGTAGGCCCGCATTCGATCGAGATTCAGCCACACCCGCACCGCATAGGCACGGCTACCAAGGATATTGGCGCTGCCGATGCCCCGCACCCGTTTGACCTCGGGCACGACGTTGACAAACGCGTAGTTGTAAAGGAAATCCTGGTTGTGGCTGGGATCCGTGCTGTAGACGTTCAAATACATCAGCATGCTCGTCATGGACTGGAGGACGACGATACCCTCCAGTTCCACGATGGGCGGAAGCCTTTGCTTCACGGTTTGGATGCGGTTCTGCACATTCAAGACGCCGACGTTCGGGTCCGTGCCGGGTTCGAAGACGACCAGGATCGTCGCCTCGCCGGCGCTGGTACCGGCCGAGATCAAATAGCGCATGTCCGGTACGCCGTTGATCGCCTGCTCCAAAATGACCAGGACCGAATCGACCAGAACGATGGCGCTAGCGCCGGGGAAAGCGACCGTGACCACGACGCTCGGCGGCGCGACGTTAGGGAATTGCGAGATGGGCAGCGTCTTGATCGACAATCCGCCCAGGAAGAGGATGATGATCGAGATAACGATCGCCAACGCCGGTCTATGGAGAAATCTTGAAAACATCGTCCGCCCAACGTGTCTTCGAACGTATGGTAAGTCTGCCGGCCAGATCGCTCTGGAAAGCAGACATGCGCGCTCAACGCTTCCGAGTTCCTACGGCCTGCCCACCGCAGCCGCGCTCCCGCGCGGGACTCTCTATTGCATATGGCTGCCGGTGTACGGGTTGAAATGGAAACTCGGCTGCGACGCCGCATGGCGAGTCGACGGACTCACACCGTATGACGAAAGCGACTGATCGAGCCGCGGATAAGCCAATGGGTAAGCATGGCGGACGGACGCCACGGCGGGCGGCTTGCCCGGCGCCTGGGCCTGCGCGCCCCTCGGGTCAGGCGAGCGCGCGGAGGGAGCCATCCGTAGCGCAGCCACTGCGCAAAAAAGGGCATGCACCATCGCGCCCCCCCAAGAACTTCCCCCGAGCGCGCACCCTGCGCTCTGAATTGCCCAAAAAAGGAATCCCCCCCGGGCTTCCCTACGTGCGCCTGCCGGCACGCGTTATCAGTATACGTCGCGGGACCAATACATGCACTACCGCTTGCAAAAAAGTCGCCCGTGGGCGGTAGACCAAGGGAGGCCCGCAGCGACCAGCCGCCAATGAGCTGCGATCATTTAGCCGGGCAAGCCCGGCGGGCGTTACGCGGTTGTAAGCAAAGGGCCAATGTCGAACTGCAAATGTCGAAAGACACAAGTCGGCGGTCGGCAGTAGGCAGCCGACTTCGCGCTCCTCACTCCGCGTTCAGCGCTTCACTGGTGGACAAGCCACCAGTGGCACACGCGAGACGCCTGTGGCGAGCGTCGACGCCAAAAGCCCCGCAGGGGCGATATCGTGTAGCCGTGGGTGCCAATCCACGGTTAGCGGCGAAACGAAACGTCGAAAGCCCTGAAGGGGCGACATAGGACAATTGTTCGACCCTCGCAATCTCGATATCGCCCCTGCGGGGCTGAATCGGATGTACCCACCAAATCGAATGCAGGATGATGAACGAACAGCGAGGACGCCGAAGCGGGCGAGAGCCCATTCATCATTTTGCCTTCTGCCTTCTCCTGCCCGTTCATTACTCATCGATCAGCGATCCGCGCTTCAGTAATATCCAATCTCCGGCGTGAGCTGGATGCGGCTGCGGGTGAAGGTGCCGCTGCCGCGGCCGATCTCCTTGCCGTCGCTGTCGCAGACCACGCTTTCGGCCACGAAGAAGCTGCGGGCCGCGTGGACCACGTGCCCCCGGGCGTGCATCGCGCCGTCCGAAATCGGGCCGGTCAGATAGGTCGTGAACGTGACGGTTAGAACAAACACGTCTTCGACCAGCGAATTGACGGCGAAGAATGCGGCGTCGTCGAGCGCCTTGAAATAGACCGAGCCGTGCGCCCCGCCGCCGCTGTGATAAAAACGCCGGTCGATCGGAATCACAAGCTCCGCCGCGCCGTGCGCGATCGACAGCCGCGGAGCGTAAAAGTCGTTGCCTGGCGCCCGGACGTACATCCGTTCGAGCTTTCGAAAATGTTCTTCGTGCGACATGGGGAAGTGTGGGTGAATCGTGCCTGACGCTAATGCTGATTCGTGCAACGACGTATCAGCGTACCAGCGCGCCGTACCGATGGGTAATTGCACCTTCTGTAGCCGGGGTCTCTGACCCCGGAAGCGATACCAAAAGACCCGGCCTCATAGAGGCCGGCTGCAGAAGAAGGCGATGGCGCGCATTTATCGAAGTAGGTAACGGCCGCAGTCACCCGATCAAAATCCTCGGCTGCCGCTCCTCGGCCGGCTTGGCTTTGCGCACCAGTTCGCGCACCATCCACGGGACGTTTCCCTCGCCCAGCAGCAGGAAGTTCAAGTTCGCGG
The DNA here is from genome assembly GCA_035546535.1 of Pirellulales bacterium. Taxonomy (NCBI): domain Bacteria; kingdom Pseudomonadati; phylum Planctomycetota; class Planctomycetia; order Pirellulales; species Pirellulales bacterium. The sequence continues at coordinate 30,336 of DASZWQ010000057.1, forward strand.
CCAGCGGCGGCTCGTTCGACCAGCCGAAGATGATCTCCGGCGGTTCGCCGTCGTCGCGACACAGTTCCAGGCAGATCGACGCCAGCACGTGGGCTACGCTCACGCACCGCGACACGCGAATCACTTCCAGCCCTTCTTCGCGCTCGATCTTCATGAGCGGGCTTTGATAGAAATTGCTCGGGTCACCCAGGAACACCTCGACGAAAATGATCGGTATGGCCGGGTCGAGGCGGTAGTCGCGATGCAGTTCAAGGCTCTTTTGCGTGAGCGAGATCAAGCCTGGTCGATGCGGCGCGAGCACTTTCGGACCCGATCGGCACAGTTGATTCCAGCGCCCGCGCGTCTCTTCGTCGGCGAACTCAAAACCTTCGAACCGCGGCTCGGTGCTGCGAATCCAGCGGGAAATGATCGAGCTGCCGAGAATCCCTACGACGAACGACAGGGCAATGGCCAGGCCCGACTGATTGATCGCCACGGTGAGCCCCGTCATCACGAGAAAGAACCCGCCCGCCAACGCGAACAAGGCCAAGAGCGGCAGCCGCGCGGACCGGGTCCAATCGCGCATGCCCAGATCCTTGGCGGCAGCCAGCGCCGCGCCGGCCAACAACACCAGCACCGACGTGGCGTAGGCCCATTGTTGCGACGAGGGACTGGCGCGGAACACAACCGTGACCAGAAGGACGATCGCGTTCAGCACGAGCAAGATCACGCCCAACCGTCCGGCCCAACTGACTTCCATGCCCAGCCGGTTCAGGTAATGCGGCAACATGTTTTGCAGCCCCATGGTCACCGTAGCGCCGGCGAGGCAGAGGATGATCGCGGTGGAAAGGTCGAACAAATCGCCGAAGCGATGGTCGAACATCGGATTGAGCGCGGCGCCGGTCGCCAACGGCGAGCCGTGGGCGATGTAAGCGAGAGCCCGGTTCTCGGCCGCGCCGCCATGCTCCAACTGTGAAAAGGGAACAAACCACGTCGTCACCGCCACGGCGCTGACCAGGTACACGGCCATGATCGAGGCGGCGATGAGCATCAGCTTGCGCGTGTGGCGCACGCGCCGCGCGATGCGTTCCTCTTCGGTGCCCACGCCCCCGCTCACTTGCGGCACGACCGAGAGAATCATTTCAAAGCCGCTGAGGCCCAGCGCCATCTGCGGAAACGTCCACAAGAGCATGCTCAGCCACGGCCAGAGCCAGGTAAACGACGCGCCTTCACCGGCGACAAAGTCCTGGGGCACGACTTCAAAGATCTCGGCCGTCCAGTTTTGCCAGATGTCGGGGTGTCGCGCGACCTCCGCCAGGGCGCTACCAATCACGACCGAGATTAACAGCATATACCCGACCACGGCCGCGGCCGTGACCAGCAGAATCCGCCGCGTCAGGCCGTGCTTGAGCAACTGCCAGGCGGCAAACGAGACGATCGACAGCCCCAGCGTGATCGCGACCTGCGGCTGAATCAGGCGGACGAGCAACCGTTCCAACGGCGGCCACCAGATGTGGTCGTCGATGCGCAAGCCCGCTGGCAATCGCGCGAGTAAACGCTGCCCGTGTGGATTGTTGAGCAAGTGGACCGTGGCGTCGGCGACCGACAAGCTGCGGGTGATGACGAAGTCGCCCGCGGCAAAGCCCAACAGAGTCAGCACGACGATCTTGCCGCGCCAGCCGGGAATCAGATCCTCGAGCACGCCGGTGGCGCCGCGTCCGTCGGGCGCGCGACCGACGATGTACCAATAGACCGGCAACGCCAGCACGAACGTGATCAACACCACGCCGGCGGCCGCGATCGGCGCCCACGGGCCGGCTGCCTGCACGGCCATCGACGGCAGGTAGGCCAGCGTGCTGAAATAGTCGACGCCCACCAGGCACAGGACAAGCGGCCAGGGGTTCGACGCGTGGTTCGAGCCGTGGCGGGAATTCTCGGACATAGTGATGCACAGAATCGCGCGTCGGATCAGGCTGGTGCCGCCGTGCAGCGATCGCGCCTCAAGGCGCGAGCAATCGCCGCATAAATGCCACGGCTCGCTACGACGAATGCGCCTTGCCCTCATCGTCGTCGTTGGTTTCCATCACCGCACGCTGGTGCAGGATGCGATCGAGATCGTTCCAGAGAAAGAAGAGACCCAGGATGTTGTCCCACCGCTTGATGACGTTCTGGTGATTGTCGACGGCCAACAGATCGCCGCCGCCGAAGGTGAGGATCGTCTCCAGCACGTCGCGGTATTTGGTGCGGAAGCGCAAGCCCGTGCGGTCCGTCAGCTCGCTTCCTTCGCCGAAGTGGAACTCGCCGATTTCGTTGGCCGTGAATCGTTTCCGACCGTTGAGCGCCATGTGCAACAGCGACCCGATCCAGGGAAGCAGCAGCAGCCAGCTCAGCACCGTGGCGGTGCCGGGATCGAATTTCGGCTGCAGATCGGCCAGGTAGTCGAAGACCGTGCTGAGGATCATCACGTTCTTGATGTCCTCGATATATTTCGAAGTCAGCCAGATCAGGCCGAAGATCAGCACCCACAGCGCCAGCTTGCGCGTGCTGAAGTCGTACAACAACGTCACCATGAAATACAGCAGCACCCACACATAGAGCCAGCCGAAAAAGCCGGTCCACTGCGGTTCGCGCGTGACGATCGAGGCCGACACGAACCCCACGACGATCAGCAACCACAAGAAGAAGCTCGGGTGTGCGGAATAAACCGTGACCTCTTCCAGGTTGGTGCGCCGACCGCGCACCACGACCAAGGGGAGCGTGATCATGAATTTCGCGAACTGCCAAATCGCCTTCGCGGCCTGCCGCACGACGTGCCGCCGCGGTTCGCCGCTGTGTGGTTCCGGCTCATCACCGAACCGTGTGCCCCGATTGCCGCTATCCACATCCGTTGAGGACCTGGCCATTTGCAATCTCCTCGCCTGACGATTGTTTCCGCACGTAAATTTTAAAGCATGCGGCCGCGGTTGCGTAGCCGCGATGGATGTCAAAGCGTGTCGCGGTGGGTTCACATGAACGCTGTTCGGCTGCGCATACGTAGTTAGCATTCGCTTGCGCCGAGCGGTTCTTTCGTTTTTCCCCACCTGGGGCCCCTGGCTATCGCTGCGCGCCCTTCTCCGAACGGGTGATTGCCAAAGGTTTATCGCTCGGGCGGATTGACAGGAGTCGCCGCGATGGGCATGATTTCAATATCCGTTGAAATACTGAAATATCAACCGCCGTGGTCGCACTCGTATGAAAGGCGTCTTCAAAGCCCTGGCCGATCCGACGCGCCGCGACATACTCTCGGCGCTCGCTGCCGGTCCGCGCAATGCGGGCGAACTCGCGGATCGGCTCGGCATGGCCCCCAATGCCCTCAGTTTTCATCTGAATGTGCTGAAAGCCGCCGATCTGATCAGTGACGAACGGCAAGGGCAGTTCGTCGTCTACACGCTCAATACCAGCGTCGTCGAAGACCTGCTGCACTTTATCTCCGAGCGATTTTTTCCCGCATCGCACCCCGCCCGCGGAATCAAGGCCACGCGCGCCACGGGCAAACCGCGCCTGCGCAGAGGGACAAGCTGATGATTACGCGCAACCAGGGAATCGTGCTGGGCCTGTTGTGGCTCGGCGATTGGGCGCTGGGCTTCTGGGCGATCGCCACGTCGCCCGACCGCGTGCCGGTACACTGGAATTGGAAGGGAGAGGTCGATCGCTACGGGTCCCCTTGGGAACTCGGCATCCTGGCACCGCTCTTGTTCACGATCACGCTTGCGGTGCTACCCTCCCTGCCATACCTAAGCTCGCAGTCAGGGGCGCTCAAGCGATCAGGCCCCATGTACGGACGGATGATCATCATCTTTGCGATCACGATCATCGCCATGAATGCCGCGATGATCTGTTTGGGCGGTAACCACCCGTCTTATCTTTTGCGAATGGTGTTAGTGACGTTGGCTATGATGCTATTGATCGTTGGCAATTGGATGGGAAAGATCCGTCGCAACTCCGTGATGGGCATTCGCACCCCCTGGACCTTGAAGAGCGATTACGTCTGGGAACGAACACACCGCCTCGGCGGGCGCTTGCAGGTCGCCCACGGCATTTCGGTATTGCTGGCGGCGTTTCTGCTTCCTGTCTGGGCAGGAATTGTCGTTCTCATGGGAGGTTTGCTGCTGCTATGCGCGTGGGCAATGTTCTATTCCCGTTCGTTAGCGCGGGGAGAGTCCCGCGACCATGACCAGTCGCAGCCGGTCGTCGTGCCCTAAGCCGCGCGCGCCACTTTGGGAAAATCGGTCCCTTCTGTAGCTTGCCTCTGCGAGGTCGGGATCTTAGGGTACCGCTTCCGAGATTGCAGACCCGGGCGGCAGCATTGCAGTTCTCCTGATCGCCCGGCCGCCTCGTGTTGATTCGAAACGAGTCGACGCTCATAGTAAACCCTTTCGAGCGTCCAGGCATGGACGTGCTCAGGACTTGCACCTAATGCACGATGGTCCCGTCGAGATTCATACCGCCAACGTGCCCCGCGCTCGGGACTCGCTGGGCTACGCGCTGGTCGTCGCGGCGCTAACGATCTGCTACGTGGCGCTGGGGCTCAGTGCTTCGCTACGAAAATCGCAAACCGGCGACGAAGGCGCACACCTCACCGGCGGCGTCAGCTATTGGGCAAGGAATGACTATCGCATTCAGCCCGAAAACGGCAACTTGCCCGAGCGCCTGGGGGGGCTGCCGGTGTGGCTTTCCGGCTATCAATTGCCTTCAACCGACAACGCGGCGTGGCGTGAGTTGCGGCAATGGGACTTTGCCGAAGAGTTCTTCTACCAAAGCGGCAACGATGCTGATCAGATGCTGCTGCGCGGCCGGGCGGTGATGACCCTGCTCGGCGTGTCATTGGCGTGGTTGATCTGCGGCTGGTCGCGGCGACTGTTCGGCCCTGCAGCCGGTCTGTTGAGTCTCACGATTTTCGTGTTCTCTCCGCCCATGCTGACGCATGGATTTCTGATTACCTCGGACATGGCCAGCGCGCTATTTTTCACGGCGGCGGTCGCCTCGCTCTGGCGGTTACTGCATCGAGTCTCGCCGTGGACACTGACGGCGACGTGGTTGGCGCTGTCCGGCTTGTTCCTTTCGAAATTCGCGGCCCCCATGATCGTGCCCATCGGCGGACTCTTGCTCGTGGTTCGATTGTGCAATCGCCGACCCGCCGAGCTTGTTGGCTGGGGACCGGCGCGCGAGTGTCGTGGACCGCTTCGCCAGTTCTTCCTTTACTTGGCCATCGTGCCGCTATTGGTGCTGGGCGTAGCCCTGTCGATTTGGGCGTCGTACGGCTTCCGCTACGCGATGCTTAACCCGGCGCTCGGAGCGTCCGAGGTCTCGATCGATTGGGCGGCGGTGACTAACAAATCGGCGACCGTGAACCGGTCGATCGAGATGGCGCGTGAGCAACGGTTGCTTCCCGAGGCGTATCTCTACGGTTTTTCGCACGTCCTGCGTAATTCCGCGTCGCGCAGCGCGTTTCTTAACGGCGCATACCGTCACAGAGGCTGGCGGAGTTTCTTTCCTTATTGCTTCGCCTACAAAACGCCCTTGGCCGTCTTTGTGATCTTGGTTTTGGCCGCCGCGGCCGGCTGGCGCTTCGGCCGCGCTGCGCGTAAAACAAGCGACGCATCCGCGCCAGGTAACGATGCCGCATCCCGCGCGCGTCCGGACCGCAGTCGCTTATACGAGATCACGCCGCTCATCGCGCTCCTGGCCGTGTATTGGGCATTCGCGATTACCAGTCATTTGAACATCGGGCATCGGCATTTGCTGCCGATCTATCCGGCGCTATTCATTATGGCCGGCGCGGCCGCCTGGTGGTTTGCCCCAGCAGCGTGGGCATGTCACGTCCCGCCTGTCCGCGCGTCTGCCCCTCGACAATCGGCAAGGCGGAGCGAGGCCGGCAATGTCGCGCTGCGCTGCGTGCTAGTCGGCGCGTTGCTGTGGGCCGTGGGCGACGGCCTGTGGATCTGGCCGCATTATCTCGCGTATTTCAATCCGCTGGCGGGCGGCCCCTGGAACGGCTATCGGCATCTGGTCGACAGCTCGCTCGACTGGAGTCAGGATCTGAAAGAGACGAAAGCCTGGCTCGACGCTCATCCAAACGATACCAGCGACCCGCGCCGATTGTATTTCGCGTTTTACGGGGCGCCGCCGCCTGAGTATTACGGTATTCACGCGCAACGATTGCCGTCGTTTCCTTTCAAGTGGCAGCCCCACGTGACGGAGCCACTGACCGGCGGCACGTACCTGATCAGCGCGACGACGCTTCCCGGCGTTGTGTGTCTCATGCCCGGTCGTTGGAACGAGGGCTATGAGTCCCTATACCGAAACTTGCGGCGGAGTTTCAATGTCTATCGAACGTCGTCAACCACTGCCGAAGGACGTCGGAAATTGACCGACTACGCGCCGGAGCAGCAATGGCAGGCCATGCTCAACACGTATGAAACGGCGCGCTTCATGCGGCTGGCGAGCTATCTGCGGCAGCGCGAACCGGACGACGAGATCGGCTATTCGATCCTGGTCTACCGCCTGACAGACGAGGAAGTTGCGGAGGCGATCGATGGCCCTCCGGTGGAGTTATTGCCCGAGCCGGAATGGGAGACCGAGAATCGGCGGTACGGCATCGAGACAGAAAACCCCTAACCGTTCTATCTTCGGGGTTTGATCGCCGATTTGCCGTGGTAATTCGCTCCCAAAGAAACACGCGCGCCGAAGCTTCCCTTTGCTCGATGCACGCTATTCAAGGCGTCCGAGCTCTCTCGGGTAGTAGGTCAGTCTGAATTCTGATTTTGCGGCATATCGTCGGGATTGTCGCTCGTTCGTCTCGCGAGCCTGCCTCTGACCGCCCAGCATACAAGAACAATAGGAATGCTTCGCACGATTATCGCGGCGAGAGCGAAACTAGCTGCGGTCCATCTCTTTTCTTCCAAAAGAGCTGCTGACGATACGAATCCGTATAGAACGTTCAGTCCCAAAACGAGAGACGTTATGGCGAAGAGCCACCAGCCATACCTCGCATCCCCTTTCTCTTTGGCAAGCTCGCGCGAAAGTGCAGCCACGAAGAAGAATGGAAACGCCATCATGCCCATGCTGAAAAGTTCGATCATTCCCCCATGGTACCCGGCCGGATAAACCCACAAAAAACAGGGAAAACGAATTTCAGACTTACCCCCCCGCCCCTTCCTGGGAAAATTTCCCTCGCCGTGCGTCCTGTGGTATGGTGGCTTTTTGAATCGCCCGTCGTGGTCTTGGGCCAGATTGGCCGCACCCGGACTACGATGAAGAGCTAAGAGGCCCCTCCGTCGTCGTTCGTTAGTTAATAGACGCGATCGCGTTTCTACTGCTGCACCTCTAGCGCGGAACACAGAGATGGCACAGCTCTCCGAATCCCCGTCGACGGCCACCCTCAACGACGATGACGTGCAGGCCATCGATCGGCTGCGCGAAGTTTATCGTCGGCTGCGCGACGAACTTGGCCGCGTCATCATCGGCCAGCACGACACTGTCGAGCGGCTCTCGATCTGCCTCTTTGCCCGCGGGCATTGCCTGCTGATGGGCGTGCCGGGCCTGGCCAAGACGCTGCTAGTAAGTAAAGTCGCCGAGACGATGTCACTGCGCTACAGCCGCATCCAGTTCACGCCCGACTTGATGCCGATGGACATCACCGGCACCGACATCTTGCAGGACGCGGCGGACGGCCGGCGTGAATTTCATTTCGTACACGGACCGGTATTCGCGAACATCGTGCTGGCCGACGAGATCAATCGTGCCCCGCCCAAGACCCAGGCCGCCATGCTCGAAGCGATGCAAGAGCAAAAGGTGACGGTCGTCGGCAAGACGTTCCATCTCGATTCGCCGTTCTTCGTGCTGGCCACGCAGAATCCCGTGGAACAGGAGGGGACGTACCCGCTACCCGAGGCGCAGCTCGATCGCTTTATGTTTCTGGTCGAGCTCGATTATCCCTCGGAAGAGGAAGAGGTGCTGATCGCCCGCACCACCACGGGCGACGCGCTGCCGACCCTGGATCACGTGATGACCGCGCCCGAGATCATCGAGCATCAGCACCTGGTGCGGCGCGTGCCGGTGCCGGATCATATTTATCAGTACGCGGCCCGGCTGGTGCGCAAGACCCGGCCGCGCGGCAGAATCGCGCCCGACTGGATCAAACCGTTCGTCGCCTGGGGCGCTGGCCCGCGGGCCGTGCAGTATTTGATTCTCGGCGCCAAGGCGCGGGCCGCGTTGCACGGTAGCTACATGGTGCGCCTGGAAGACGTCCATGAAGTGGCCTTGCCCGTGCTCACGCATCGCGTGATCACGACGTTCGCCGCGCAGGCCGAGGGGCTGGACGCGAAGCAAATCGTCAGGCGGTTGATCGAAGAGACCACGGCGGAACAGTAAGGGCTGGACCTGGCACGCCCCGCAAGCCGGGGCAAGGACGGTGCACAATACCAAGGATGCACCGGGCGGTGGCGTATGCTTTCGGACCGTCAATCGCGCAGTTTTCTCGACGCGCAGGTTCTGTCGCGATTGGCCGGCATGCCGCTCTTTGCCCGCCGGCCCATGCAAGGTAACGTCTCGGGGCGGCACGCCAGCCCTCACCGCGGGGCCAGCGTCGAATTCGCCGAGTATCGCAAGTACGTGCCCGGCGACGACCTGCGCCGGCTCGATTGGCGCGCCTACGGTCGCTCGGACCGGTTTTACGTCAAGGAGTTCGAGGCCGACACCAACCTGCGTTGCTGCTTCATCGTGGATACCAGCGGCTCGATGGGCTTTGGCTCGACGGGCGTCAGCAAGATCGAATACGCTCGCCGCCTGGCCGCCACGATTGCTTACCTGGCCTGCCAGCAAGGAGACGCCGTCGGCCTGTCGTGCGTGGCGCAGAACATCGTGCGCAGCCTGCCGCCCAAACGGAACCCGGCCCACTTGCGGCTCCTGCTCGACATGCTCGAAGGGATGCGCCCTCGCGGCGACACGCAGTTGGCCGCCACGTTGCACGAGCTGGCCGAAACGATCCGGCAGCGGGCGCTGGTGATCATTATCTCGGATTTATTCGTCGAGCCGGCGGTCCTCAACAGTTGCTTTCAGCATCTGCGCTTCCGGCACCATGACGTGGCCGTGTTTCATTTGCTCGACCCCCTGGAATTCGATTTCAACTTTCGCCGGCCGATGCGCTTTCTGGATATGGAAGGGGGCCCGGCCATCTTCGCCGACCCCACGGATATCGTCGACCGCTACCAGAAAGCGCTCAATGAATACCTGACCGACCTGAAGCAAGTGGTGCTCGAATCGGCGGTCGATTATCAGCGCGTCTCTCTGGCCGACGATTACGAGCAAGTGCTCGCCCGATTCCTGGTCAGCCGCGCGGCGGGGAAGGGGCGGCGATGAGCTTTCTACAGCCATGGCTTTTGGCCGCGCTACCGCTCGTGGCGGTGCCGCTCATTATTCACCTGGTGAACCAGCGGCGCTTTCAGACCATCGAATGGGCCGCCATGATGTTCCTGCTGGCGGCCCGGCGCATGGCGCGCGGCTATTCGCGGCTGCGGCAATGGCTGATCATGCTCGCCCGCATGGGCGCGATCGCGGCCCTGGTGCTGGCCGTCAGCCGCCCATTGGCCAGTGGTGTCTTGGGCCTCGCCGCGGGTGGCCGCGCCGATACGACGATCATCCTGTTGGATCGGTCGCCCAGCATGCAGGAGCGCAGCACCTCGGGGCAATCGAAGCTCGAAACCGGTCGTGGGCAACTCGTACGCGCTCTGCAAACGCTGCGCTCCGACCGCTGGGTTTTGATCGATAGTGCCACGTGCCAGCCGCGCGAGCTGGCGTCGCCATCGGCCCTGGAAAGCGCGCCCGAAACCGGCCCGGCCAGCGCCCCCGCCGATATCCCGGCCATGCTGCAAGAGGCCTATCGGTACATTCAAGAGAACCACACAGGCCAGACTGAAATCTGGATCTGCTCGGATCTGCGCAGCAACGATTGGGCTGCGGAAAGCAATCGCTGGTCGACCTTGCGAAACGCCTTTCTCGAGATGCCGCAAGGTGTCCGCTTCCATCTATTGGCTTACCCCAAGGCCTCGAAGGCGAACGTGTCCGTTCGTGTGACCGACGCGCGCCGCCTGGAGACCGACGACGGCGCCGAGCTATTGGTATCGCTCAAGCTATCGCGTGCCGAGGGCGTGGAAGAAAAAGTGACGCTGCCCGTTCAGTTCGAGATCGAGGGCGCCCGGTCCGTAGTACCCGTCGAGCTTTCCAGCCCGCTCACCGAGTTGAAAGACCACCAGATTCCGCTCGAGCGGTCGCGGACGCGCGGCTGGGGCAAGATCTCGATCCCGGCCGACGCCAACCCCGCCGATGATGACTACTATTTCGTCTTCGATCGGCCGCCGCCGCGGCGGGCAGTGCTCGTCTGCGAAGATCCGCGGGTCGAGCGCCCGCTGGCGCTGGCCACCGCGATCGCGCCGGAGCCCGGACTGGATTGCAGCGGCCAGTCGCTCGACGCGTCGCAATTAGCCGGCGTCGATTGGGATCAGACCGCACTCTTGATCTGGCAGGCGCCGCTTCCCACCGGAGCCGTGGCGGCCAGCGTGCAAGCCTTTGTCGATCGTGGCGGGCAAGTCGTTTTCTTCCCGCCAGCCAATCCAGGCAATGAAGAATTGTTCGGCGTGCGTTGGACCGACTGGGTCACCGACCCCGATCACGTGCCGATCGAAACCTGGCGCAGCGATGAAGACGTGCTGGCCCGCACGCTCAACGGCGCCGCCCTGCCGGTCGGCCAGTTGGAAGTCATGCGCTATTGCGGCCTCAGCGGCGAAACGACGGCGCTGGCGACGCTGCGTGGCGGCGCAGCCCTGGTCGCACGCGCGCCCACCAAGCGCGGCGGCGTCTATTTCTGGGCCACGACGCCTTCGCCCGTCGATTCGTCCCTGGCCACCAGCGGCGTGGTGCTTTATGCCTTCGTGCAGCGGCTATTGGCCGCGGGCGCCGAGGTGTTGGCCCAGGTGCGCCAGCTTGACGCCGGAGCGGCCGATGGCGAAAACGCGGCCTCCTGGGCGCGCATCGCGGATACCGACCAGGGGCTGTCGACCGAGATGATCTATCATCGCGGTGTTTATCGCGACGGCGATCGGCTGTTGGCCATCAACCGGCCCGTGGCCGAGGACGACGCCAAGGTGCTGGCCGACGAACAGGTCGGCGAGCTGTTCCATGGGCTGAACTATGCCCGCGTCGATGACGAGGCCGGCAGCGTCGGGTCGCTCGTGCAAGAAATCTGGCGCGCGTTCCTGGGAACGATGCTCGTGGCACTCGTGGTCGAGGCGGCCTTGTGCCTGCCCAAGGTTGCTCATGCTGCGCCCGCTCCAGGCGTGATGGCTAAGACGGCGGCTCCAGGCGGGGGGGCCCCACGATGACCGCCGCACATTCGCTGACATTCTTGTGGCTGCCGTGGTCGATTTTCGCGGGCTTGCTCGTCGTCGCCGCTACGTCGGTGCTCAGCTTTATCGCCTGGCGCCGGAGCGGCTTTCGCGCGGACGTGGGCTTGCTCGAGTTGTTAAGGCTTGCGCTCGTGATGCTCGTCGCGGTGCTGTTCAATCAGCCGGAATGGGTCGAAGAATACCGCCCGGACGAAAAGCCCACGATCGCCGTACTGTGGGACGGCTCGACGAGCATGGATACGCGCGACGTGTCGGGCGCTACGGCGGCGCCGACGTCGGTCTCGTCGCGCCGTGAAGCGGTGCAGCCGCTGGTCGACAATACCTTCTGGAACTCGCTCGGCGAGCGCATGGCCGTCGAGGTGCAGGCCATCTCGCCGAAAGAGACCGCGCAGGGAACGAACCTTTACCAGCCGCTCGTGGATGCGATGGAAAAATACCGCAACCTGCGCGGAATCGTGCTGGCCTCGGACGGCGACTGGAACGAGGGGCAGCCGCCCGTGCAAGCGGCCACGGCGCTGCGGCTGCAGGAAGTGCCGGTGTTCGTTGTGCCCGTGGGCAGTTCGTCGCGACTGCCGGACGTCGAGCTTTTGAGCCTGGATGCCCCGACCTTCGGTATCGTCGGCAAGTCGGTCCGCATCCCGTTCACCATCGAGAGCACGCTGCCGCGCGAGCAACTGGCGACCGTCACGCTGAAGACGTCCGACGGCGAACAACTGACCAAGGAAGTCCGCATCGCCCCCATGGCCCGCACCAGCGACTGGCTGATCTGGAAGCCGCCGGCCGTGGGCGACTATACGCTGTCGCTCGACGTGCCGGCGCAGCCCGAGGAGCTGTTGGCAGACAATAACCACCTGGCGGCGCCAATATCGATTCGGGAGGAAAAATTGCGTGTGCTGCTCGTGGAATCGGTGCCCCGTTGGGAATACCGCTATCTGCGCAATGCCCTGTCGCGCGACCCGGGCGTCGAGCTCTCCTGTCTGCTCTTTCATCCCGGGCTGAACAAGGTCGGCGGCGGAAATAAGGATTACATCAAGCAGTTTCCGCAGGGGCTCGACGAACTATCGAAGTTCGACGTCGTCTTTCTGGGGGACGTCGGCATGGAAGAAGGGCAACTGACGAGCGAGGATTGCCGCCTGCTCAAGGGCATCGTCGAGCATCAGGCGAGCGGGCTGGTTTTCATGCCCGGCTGGCAAGGCAGGCAAAATTCGCTCGTCGATAGCGAGCTGGGCGATCTGTGCCCTGTGGTGCTCGACCCGGCGCAGCCTGGCGGCTGGGGCTCGCGCACGCCCAGCAATCTGGAACTAACCGAAACGGGCCGCCGCAGCCTGCTCACGAAGCTGGCCGACACCACGGACGACAACACCGACGTCTGGGAAAACCTGCCCGGTTTCCAATGGTATGCCGCGGTGAAACGGGCCAAGGCCGGCACCGAGGTTCTTTGCGTGCACAAGGATGCTGCCAATGAATTCGGCCGGTTGCCACTATTGGTGACAAGAACTTTCGGCGCCGGAAAAGTCCTTTTTATGGGGACCGACGGCGCTTGGCGCTGGCGAAAAGGGGTCGAAGACAAGTACCATTACAGGTTCTGGGGACAGGTGGTGCGCTGGATGGCGTACCAACGGAACATGGCGAAGGGGGAGACGATGCGCATGTATTACTCGCCCGAACAGCCGCAGGTCAGGCAAACAATCGCGCTCTCGGCCAACGTCGCCGAGCGCAATGGTGAGCCGTTGACTCATGGCGACGTCACGGCGCGCATCGTCGCCCCGTCTGGCAAATCGGAAGTCGTGCGCTTTACCTCCTCGGGCGACGAATGGGGCGCCTTCGCATCGCGCTACACGCCGCAAGAGCCGGGACGGCACGAGGTGACGCTCGCTTGCCGGCAAACCGGCGCTTCGCTCGATGCGTCCTTCTTCGTGCAAGGGACGCAAATCGAACGGATCGGCCGCGCTGCTCGCCCCGAAGTGCTGGAAGAGATTGCCCGCGTGACGCGTGGCAAGGTCGTGCGCGCCGGCCGGCTCGACGAGATCGTACAATCGCTTGCCGAGCTGCCCGACCCGCCGGCCGCGGTGCGACGCGTGCAGCTATGGTGTCACCCGGTGATGATGGGGATCCTGGTCACGCTTTTGGGCGTGTTCTGGATCGGCCGCAAAGCCGTGGGCCTGGTGTAGCAACTGCAAGTGAATTGATGCAGAAGCAAAGTGACAACACCTTGAGGGATTTCAAGAACGCCATGTCGCAACATCTCCGGCCATGCGCCGAAGGTGTGAAACAAGCTCGCCCCGTGCAACGAACATATATGCACGCGCAATCGGACGTCGGAACCATGAGACGGCTTCCAGCCCCGCAGGGGCGGAATCATGTAGCCGTGGGCGTAAGCCCACGGAGAAGGTCTCGTAACGCGCCGGAAGCCCCGCAGGGGCGACATCGATTTCAGGACATGCACAATGTCGCCCCTTCGGGGCTTACAACGATTCTTTTTCGAATAGTTTCCGTGGACTTGCGTCCACGGCTACGCGACAAGGCCCGTTCGGGGCCAGAATTCGCGCCCTTAAGCTCGCTAGAAATGGCAAAATGTCGAATGCCCTTCGAGATGCAGTCCATTACACATGCGTGACGCCCCTGAGGGGGGGCGCCACCAACTGACACTAGATATCGCCAGCAAGACGGATCTCAACCCAAGGTGAGGGATTTATGAGCATGCCCCACACGAGCAATCGGCTGCAGCTTCCCGGATCGTTGGAAACGCAGCTTTACGATTACCGGCGCCGCGTGTGGATCATCAAATCGATCGAGGCCGCTTGCGGCGCGATCTTCGGCGTGCTCGTTTCGTACCTCACGATCTTTGGCCTCGATCGGCTGATCGACACGCCCGATGGGGCGCGTATCACGATTTTCGCCGTGGCCGTAGCGGCCTGCGCTTTCGTCCCCGTCTATCTGCACCGCTGGGTGTGGCGGCAGCGCCAGTTTGTTCAACTAGCCCGACTCTTGAGCCGGCGCTATCCCAGCCTGGGTGATCAGCTGCTGGGCGTGATCGAGCTGGTGCGCAACGAGTTCGAGCAACATCGATCGCGTGCGTTGTGCGAGGCTGCTGTCCAGCAAGTGGCCGGCGACGCCGCGCGACGCAATTTCCACGAAGCGGTGCCCAACCCCAGGCATCGCCTCTGGGCGTGGGCGGCCGCTACGCCACTGGCCGCGGCTGTGCTTTTGCTCGTATTGTTTCCGTCGGCCGCGCTCAATGCCTGGTCGCGGTTCATGGCTCCTTGGGAGCCGATCCCGCGGTACACGTTTACGGCGCTCGAAGAATTGCCAGAAACGCTCGTGGTGGCGCATGGCGAGCCGGTCACGATCTCCGTGCGCTTGCGTGAGGATTCAAGGCGACGTCCCGCCACCGGCACCGTGCAATTGGGGAACCAGCCGCCGGTCGAAGCCGAGCTAAAGGACGGCGCTTATGAATTCTCCTTGCCGTCGCAAATCGCGGCTGACACGCTTTACTTGCGCATTGGCGATGCGCGGCAGACGGTCCACCTCGAGCCGATGCTGCGGCCCGAGTTGACGAGCGTAACCGCCGCGGTGACCCTACCAGAGTATCTCGGCCGCCCCGAGAAGTTGGAAAAGGACGTTCGCGGCGGCGCTTTGACGCTAGTCCGCGGCAGTACGGCCCAGTTCGCCATCACGGCCAGCCGCGACCTGGCCAGCGCCGCGCTCGATGCCGAGGCACTATCGCCGACCGGCGCGTCATTGGCCACGGCGCCGGTCAACGTCGACGAGTCGCGACAACTGTCGTTCGAGTGGCGCGACAAGTTCGGCCTCGCCGGCCGCGAGCCGTTCCAGATCGCGATCACGGCCCAGGACGACGCGCAACCTTCGCTGGCGTGCGACACGCTGCCGCGGCAAAAGGTGGTGCTGGCCTCGGAAACGCTCTCCTTCAAGGTCCGTGCCATGGATGATTTCGGCGTGAAGGTCGTCGGCATCGAGTGGCAAGGGCTCGACGAGAACGCCGCCGACAAAGTTGCCCACGGCGAACGAGCTCTCGCCGCCGGCGGACATGACAAGGAATTCCTCGATATCGCGGCGACCTTCTGTGCCGAATCGCTCGAGATCGAGCCGCAGCCGTTGGCCGTGCGCTTGTACGCCGAAGATTACCTCCCCGGCCGCGAGCGGGTTTATTCACCGACGTTCGTTTTCTACGTCCTGTCGGCCGAGCAGCATTACATCTGGCTCACCGAGCAGTTGAGCAAGTGGCATCGTCAATCGCTGGAAGTCCGCGACCGCGAGCTGCAATTGCACCACACCAACGAGCAGTTACGCGCCCTTGCGCCCGAGGAGCTCGACAAGCTCGAAACGCGGCGGCAGATCGAAAGCCAGGCCGCGGCCGAACGCAATAATGGCCGCCGCCTGACAGGGCTGGTCAATAGCGGCGAGGATCTCGTTCGCCAGGCGATGCGCAATCCCGAGTTCGGCATCGTCCACTTGGAAAAATTGGGCGAGATGCTGCAAATCTTGAAAGATATCTCGGCCAATCGCATGCCGAACGTGGCCGACCTGTTGAAGCAATCGTCGCAAGCGCAAGGGGCGCTGGCCAACGCGCAAGGCAAATCACCCCCCGTGGCCGGCAACGTACACACCACGCCCACCGCCAAAGCTGGCGGTGACCCGCCCAAGCCGCAGACGCCGCAGCCGATGGTGCCCAAGGTGGTGGATAACGAATCGTCGCAGCAACCCCCTTCGAAAGACGACGACGCCGGTAAGCCAGGCAAGGGACAATCGCCCCCCAAACTGAAGCTGCCTGTCACGACCGTGGCCAGCACGCCGCCCAAGAAAGACGACAAGGACGGCGAAAAGAAAACGCCCGAGGAGCAAAAGCTCGACGAGGCCGTGGTCGTGCAGAAGGACCTGTTGGCCGAGTTCGAGAAGATTGCCGACGAGCTGAACAAGGTCCTCGCCAATTTGGAAGGGAGCACGCTGGTCAAACGCCTGAAAGCCGCCTCCCGCGAGCAGTACGTCGTGGCCGGAAAGATCGGCGACCACCTGGGAGACACCTTCGGCATGCGCGGCCGCGCGGTCGACGCCGCCGGCAAGAACCTGTTGGATCTCTCCGAGGTCGAGCTGGCCAGCAGCCAGAAAGTCTCGACCATCATGGACGACATGCAGGCCTATTTCGAGCGCCGCCGCATGCAGCGTTTCAAGATCGTGCTTGACGAGATGCGCGAGCAGGACGCCGTCGGCAGCCTGCGCCAACTCGGTGATGACGTCCGGCTGGAAACCGGCATGTCGATCGCCCAATGCGAATTCTGGTCCGATACGCTCGACCGCTGGGCCGACAATCTCGTCGATCCCGCCTGCGCCGGCGAATGCGCCTGCAAGGGAAAAGGCTGCCTCCCGCCGGCGATGATCCTGGAAGCGATGAAGATTCTCGAAGCCGAGGTGAACCTCCGCGAAGAGACGCGCGTCGCCCAGCAGGCCAAGGCAGCGATCGAGGCCGAAAAGCACATGGAGGAGTGCTACAAGCTCTCGACGACCCAGGATGGGCTGACCGAGCGCGTGCGCAAGTTGAACGCAGCGATCAAGGAATTGCCCGACGCCGAGCAGGATTTCGCCCTCGAGATCAAGATTCTCACCGCGGTCGAAAAGGTCATGAACGAAGCGACGGGCATCCTTATGAATGGCGAAACCGGCAACCCGGCCATCGCGGCCGAGACCGAGGCGATCGAACTTCTGCTGCGCTCGAAGCGCATCAATCCGAAAGGGGGCGGCGGCGGTGGATCAAGCCCCGGCGGCGGCGGACAGGGAACCACGAACGACTCGGCCTTGGCCCTGGTCGGTAACGGTATGAACGACAAGGAAGTACGCGAAGACCGCGGCGTGCAGCAATCCACCGGCGACGCCGGTACCTCGCTGCCTGAGGAGTTCCGCGCCGGTCTCGACGAGTACTTCAACCGCCTGGAACGCGAGCCCGGCTCCGACTGACGGACCATGGGGCACAAGAGGCAGGAGGAGCGAGAGGCATGCGGTACTTTTGGCAACCATGCGCAGCCACGAGCGGGCCTTTGTTTTCCTCTTGCCGAACCGTGGCACGGAGGCTGTGCGGTTTCTTGATCCTTGTGGCGGCTATCCATGTCACGGCCAGCGCCGAGGAAATTGTCGTCTACACCGCCGACCCGAACGGTCCAGACGAACAGTTGGTGTTGCAAGACCGAATCGCGGGAGCAGACGCGGACGGCGCGATCCAGCTCGAAGTGAATGGCGAGGGCGGAAATGCGTTCGCCGTTTGGTGCCTTCAAGCCCAAATCGACTACGCCGCACAGTTCCGGCCAACGCTCGATTGCGAGCTGGCGTTCGTGCGGCAGATTTGCGGCGACCTGACCGTCGAAGAGCGGCGCAAGATCAAGATCGCGGCCGAAATCTCGCTGCACGACGTGGCCAAGCGATACAAGAAGTGGCAGAACGAACCGCATGCTGAGCATCAGGTCGCTGTCGAGCCCGTCATTCTGATTCGCGAGGCCATCGCCGCGGCCGTGCGAAACACGGTTGATCCACAGCTGGGCGAGCGATTCGCCGCCGAGACGGGCAAGCGCGCGGCCCGCCGTAAACGCGCGGCGATTATGGGCTTTATCGCGTGCGCCGACCGGCTGCTTTGCCTCTCGACTGAGCAGCGGCAGGACTTGATGGCATCCCTCTCCGCAGGCTGGCAGAGCTCGTGGGAGGGATGGAACCGTTTGACCGATGCGAATTCGGCCTGGGTTCCTCTCGTGCTCGACGAACACCTCAAGTGCCTGCGCGAAGAACAAATGGCAGTATGGAAGATCACTCCGAAGACGGAATTCGGCATGGCAAATATCGCACCGTTCGACATGAGCCACGACGACGACTGGTGGGGTCCCGGTCTGAGAGAATTCGTCCCGCTGACGTTGGGCCTTGTCGAAGGGCTTTGGCAAACCCGGAACTCGACTCCTCCCGCGAAACCCGTGCGACCCATGGCCGCGGGCGTCCTGGCGGCACCGGTACTCGACGATCCTTTTGCGGACGCGGCGCCATGAGCACGGCCAGAATTTTGCGGGCACTGAGATTGTCTTTCGCAGTCGCTTGCCTGGCCGCGGCGCCGCTTCACGCTGCGCCCGATGATACAGAACTGGTTATCCAAGTTGACGAGGAGCCCGACGTTCCCGAGGTCGATCCTGCGGCCTTCGACAATTGGATTTTTGGTGGGTTCGTTAACGCGCAGTCCGCTCGGGCGCAAATCGAATCGCGCACGGACCTGATCGTGAGCGAAGTCAGGCGCGTGTGTGACTTGAACGCCGAGCAACACGACAAATTGCGTCTCGCCGCCAACGTCGAGCTCCGGCACATCTTCGAAGAGGCGGAACGGTTGCGCGAATGCTTTGTCGCTGCGGCGAATGACCCGAATCCACAACAAGACAATTGGAGCCAGGCGGCCAGGTTTCAGAGGCGGATCTATCGCGAGCTGTTGGGCCAGGGGACCTTTTTTGCGAAGACCTTGCAATCCACGATCAATGTCGAGCAGCATGCCCGAATCGAGGAGATCCGCGCAGAGCGGCTGGCATTTCGCCGCCAGGCCGCGATCGAGGGCGCCCTCGTGTGGTTCGAGGAAAGCGTGCCGCTCACGACCGCTCAACACGAGGCGATCGCGGGGCTGGTTACCAAGGCGATTGCCAATGACGCGCTTGAGACTGCCGCGAGCGCCGTGCTCGAACCGTCGCCGGTCGGAGGCGATTCGTTCTATGCCTTCTATCGCGTCTTGAGTTTGCCGAGGACGCAGCTCCGACAGGTGCTGGATGACCGTCAATGGAAAATCGTCGACGGCCTGGATACGACGCGAACGGAATACGAGCAGATGCTGATTTCGCAGGGATCGCTGACCCGCCTCGAGGCGGATGCGATCGCCCAAGCCCGCGGGCAATAGTAACTACGACGATACATCAATGGACCGTACGATGAAAAACCGTGATGAGGAGGTTACCACGCCCGACGCGACAAACCAGATCGTGCGCAATCCGGGATCTCTCGTGGTGCTGGCTATCGGCGCCTTGGTTCTTGTCCTTGGCGGCGCGTCAAGCGCCCACGCCCAGCCTCCGACGATCAAGATCGGCGAGGCCGTGCCGCGGGACGTGCGCGAGATTTACGATCGCGGACTGCAATATCTCGTCACCTCGCAAACCGAGGCTGGCGACTGGCAAGGCGGCGGCCAGCAAGGGCCGGGAATCACCGGCATGGCACTGATGGTCTTACTGGCGTCGGGCGAGGATCCGAATTTCGGTCTCTATGCCAATAGTGTCCGCCGGGCGCTGCGCAACATCATCAGCCAGCAAAGCGCGTCGACCGGCATCATGGGCAACAGCATGTACCATCACGGCTTTGCCACGCTGGCCCTGGCCGAGGCCTATGGTACCGTCGACGATCGCAACCTATGGACCGGGTCGGAATCAAACCGCCGCTCGATTGGCGAGGCGTTGGAACTGGCCGTGCGCGGCGCGCTCACCTCGCAAAACAAGAACCAGGTCGGCGGCTGGCGCTACTCGCCCGACAGCCGCGATGCCGACACCTCGGTCAGCGGCGCCGTACTGGTGGGCCTCCTGGCCGCGCGCAACGCCGGCATCGAGATCCCCGATGAAGCGATCGAAAAGGCGATCAAGTACTACACGCAGATGACGTCCGACGCGGGCCAGGTCGCGTACGCGGGGGGCTTTGGCGGCTTTGACGAATCGCTCGCCCGGGTCTCGATTGCCACGCTCGTCTATTCCGTCGCCCGCCGCAAAGATCTGCCGCAGTTCAAGGCGACGCTGCAATTCCTCACTTCTCGGCTGGAAAATAATTCCAACCAGTACGCCGAATACACGCGCTACTACCAGGCCCAGGCTTTGTTCCAGGGGGATGTCGAAGCGTGGGAGAAATGGAACAAGCTGCTGGTGCGCCAATTGAAAGCCGCGCAAGCCGCCGACGGCAGCGTGCGTGGGCAATTCGGGCCGACGATCGGCACGTCGCTGTCGATGCTCGCCCTGGCCGTGAACTACCGCTTCCTACCGATTTACGAGCGATAGAATGCTTAATCGATGCACTGAGGAAAGGGCGAGCGAGTTGCAACGGCGCCGCCGTTTTTGCCGAAGCGCGGGCCGCGTTGTCCCGGCGGTCGTGGCGGCCTGCTGCTTGCTCATCGCGGGCACGGGGCAACTCGCCGCAGCCGACGACGCCGCGAATGCCCAGCGGCAGCCGATGCTGCACCTGCAAGATCGCGATTCAGCAACGGGCCACCTGGCCGATTCGGTCGGCCCGGAAAAGCTGCTGTGGGCATCGCCCGCGTTTGCCGCGCCGCTCGAGTTTCCGATCGCGGCGCTGCGGACCGTGCACTTTCCGGTGAACGCTAATCTTCCCCAGCCGGCCGGCGAATACGGCGTCGAACTATCGGGTGGAGACGCCTTTTTCGGCGAGCTGTTGGAACTCGACAAGCAGCAGCTTGTCTTCGATGCCGCGGGGCTCGGCCCGTTGCACATCGATCGTAGCGTGTTGCGTCGCTTGTATCGGATGAAGGCCATCGAGCTGATTTTCGCCGGACCCAACGGGCTGGACGGTTGGAAAGTGTCGGGCAGCAACAGCGCCTGGCGCGAGGATCGAGGGCATTTGGTCTCGGACGAGATCGGCGCCGTGATCCGCCGCGATTTCGGCACGCCGGCGCTTGCGCGCTACGAGATCGAGTTGTCGTGGAAGACCAAGCCCGATTTCGATCTGGCCTTCGGCGTGGGCGAGGATCCCAAGTCGGTGCTTCGCGCGTTCCGGCTCGACGTGTGGGACAGCAAGATCGTCGCCTGGCGCGAGACCGAGCGGGAAGCGGACGTCACGGCCTTGACGCGCATCGAGCCGGGGCCCGGCCGGATTCACTTGCAGATCATGATCGATCAGGAGAACGGCCGCATGATGGTGTTGTCGCCGTTTGGCGAGAAGCTGGCCGATCTGCGCGTAGCCAGCGGCAAGCCCCAGGTTCACGGCGGCTTGCAATTGACGAACAAGAGTGGCGATATCCGCGTCGAGCGCCTGCGCGTCGGTCGCTGGAACGGCGAAGCGCCGCACGCCGTCACGGCCGAAAAGGCCCGGCTGCACATTACCGATGGGACCGTCATCTACGGCCACGTCGAATCGTTCGACGCCGCTCAAAAACAATTCCTCGTTCACACCGACGAAGGTGACAAGCAACTGGCCGAGAATCAGGTGCAAGACATCGTTCTCGCCCCGGAAGCAAAGCCCGTTGATCCCACGCAAGTGATCAGCGCCCTGTTCACCGCCGGCGGTCGCGCAAGCGGCACGCTCATCAAGATCGAACAGGGCAAGATCTGGCTGCAATCGGCAGGGATCAAAGAATCGATCGCGGCACCGCTCGATTCGCTGTACGCCCTGGTGGGGCATGCGTCGGATCAAGAGCCGCCCAAGGATTTGCCGCTACCGAGCCGCGAAGGACGCCTGGAAATCGATGGGCTGGCACTGCGCGGCGCACTCGCGAACTCGGGCGACGGCGCAGCTAATGCGCTGGTCTGGCAGCCGCGCAATACCAAGGCCGGCAGCCCATTGGCGGCCAACGTCTCGGGGCGGGTTGTTTATCGCGATCGGCCCACGCCCAAATCACTTGTCCAAAAGGGCGTGCAGCCGGCCCGCGCCGTGGGCGCCGCGGCAGCTGGTGGCGGCTTGCGAGCAGGCGTCGTGGCCCAGGCGGGTGCTCAAGCCGGTGGGCAAAAGGCCGCGCAATCCGATGCGCTTCAACCCACCGGCGGACCCAAGCCGAAAAAGGGTGAGGCCGTATTGCACCTCCGCTTCGGTGACACGATTCCGGGCCTGGTGACGCAGATCGACGAGAACGGCGTCACGTTCAAGTCCGCGATCAGCGATGCGACGTTCATACCGCACGCACAAATCCAGGCGATCGAGTTGATGCCCGAGGCGAAGTCGACGAGCATCGCCCGGCAGAAGAAGGAGCGGCTGCTAACGGTTCCGCGCATGCAGCGCGACAATCCGCCGACGCACCTGATCCGCTCCGACGACGGCGACTATCTGCGTTGCCGGCTGCTGACGATGAACGAGACCGAGCTCGCGGTCGAGGTGCGGTTGGAAAAGAAAACGGTGCCGCGCGCCGGCATTGCGCGGATTATCTGGTTGCACCCCGACACGGCCGAAGCCGCGGCGCCCGCGGCCGTCCTGCCTGGCACGCGCGTGCAAGCGTTACAAGGGGACGGTAATCGGCTGACCTTCTTCGCCACGCGATTCGAGGGCTCGGTCCTCTCCGGCACGAGCGAGCTTTTGGGCAATTGCCACGTCGACGTTGGGCAGATCGACGAGTTGCTGTTCGGCACGGCCATCGAGGCCGAGGCGGCGTCGCTTGTCTTCCATCAGTGGCAACTGACGGCCGCGGCCGAACCGCTCGCCAACCCCGACGGCGAAGGAGGAGAAGGCGAAGCGTCGGGGCTCGACTCCGCGCTCGTCGGTAAACAGGCCCCCGACTTCCAGCTCGACATGCTCGACGGCACGAAGTTCGTCCTGGCCGAGAACCGGGCCCACGTCCTGGTGCTCGACTTCTGGGCTTCCTGGTGCGGACCCTGCCGGCAGGCGATGCCGCAGGTCGACAAAGTGGCGCGCGAATTCGCCGACCAGGGCGTAAAGCTCGTGGCCGTGAACCTGGCCGAGACGCCGGACCAGGTGCGCACGGCACTCACGCAACTGCAGCTCGACATGCCTGTGGCGCTAGATCGGCAAGGGCGCGTCGCCGAGCAATACGGCGCAAACGCGATTCCACAAACCGTGATCGTCGGCCGCGACGGCGTGGTGCAGCGCCTCTTCGTCGGCGCCGGCAACCATTTTGATGAGCAATTACGAGCTGCGCTTCGCGCTGTGCTGACGCCGGAAGATAAAGAAGCAAAGTAGCACACCTGGTGCCGCTGGTGGCTGCCCACCAGTGCAACGGTCGATTAGCTGTAAAGCCTCAAATGGTAACCGTTTGATGACGGCCCACCGATCGATGCCTATCACTAGGCCCACCCGCCGACGATGGTTCCAGTTTGGAACAGGGACAATGTTGGTCGTGGTGACGTTGGTTGCCGTATGGTTGTGTGCCATGATGCCCATCTGGGAGAGACGGGCGTATCGGCAGTGGCTAGTTGAACATGGCGGCAGGTCAAACACAGCCGCGTGGATAGCAGATCATGCGCCGGGCGAGCCGAGCAGTGCTGCGACGATACCAGTGTGGAGAGTGTGGTTAGGAGACGAAGCTATTGGAGACGTGTTCCTTCCATTTGGGGCTTCGGGGGACGATGTAGAAAGGGCCGAGGCGCTATTTCCGGAAGCGGTAAATGTTTCGGCAATCACGCTAAGCCCAGAAGCGGAGTTTGCGCCATAACGGCCCCAAGCACCGCCACCAATGATTGGTTGGGGGCTTGATGCACGCGCTCCGCTAAATCCCTGTTGCTGCACAAATTAATCACCCGAGACCCACCGCACTTGTTCCAGCTCACGAATTGTGCGATCGTAAAAGACCTCGCTAGCACACCCCGCCGCTTTCATTACTCGCCCGGCACGCCTACCAAATCAGTGAATCGCCGCGAACTCCTACGCTTCGGACTCGCAGGGCTTGGCAGCCTGTCGCTGCCGGGGCTGTTGCGATTGCGCGCGGCGGCCGGCGCAGCCAACGCTTCGCAGCCGCGCACGGCACTGATTCTCGTCTGGCTGCGCGGCGGCGGCAGCCATCTGGAAACGTACGATCCCAAGCCCGAGGCGAGTACCGACTTTCGCGGGCCGTTCGGCACGATCGACACCCGCGTGCCGGGCTTACGGCTGGGCGAGCTATTGCCTCGTCACGCCGCGATCGCCGATCGCTTCACGATCTTGCGATCGATGGCCCATACCGGCGGCGGGCATCCGGCCGGTTCGCTGCAATTACTCACCGGTGACCCCTCACCGGCTGACAAGCCCAAGCCCGAGTTCCCTGACTTTCTCACGGTCGCCAACTACTTGCGCTTCGACCCGGCGCGCAAGATTCCCAACTTCGTCGGTGTCAACGGCATCTCGAGCTACGACGGCTTCGTGATCGCAGGATCGGCCTACCTGGGCGCGCGGTACGATCCGTTTCGCGTCACGGGCGACCCCAGCCGCCCCGATTTTTCGGTTCCGAATATCGGCGTCCGCACCACGGACGACGCCCGCCATTTGAGCAATCGCGTGGCGCTGCGCCAGTCGTTCGACCGCATGCGGCGCGAGATCGACAGCTCGTCGAACATGCGGGCGATCGATTCGTTCGAGGCGCAAGCCCTCAGCCTGCTGACCAGCTCGGAGGCGCAGCGCGCCTTCGACATCAGCCAGGAGGAAGATCGGGTCCGCGATCGCTACGGCCGCAACGCGTGGGGCCAGCAATGCCTGATGGCGCGGCGCCTGGTCGAAGCCGGCGTGGAATTGATCACCACCACCTTCGACGGACCGCTGTGCGGCCGCGTCGCCAACTGGGACGACCATGCGGTGAACCATCACGTCTTCGACGCGCTCGCTTTCCGGCTGCCGGTCTTCGATCAGGCCGTGACGGCCCTGGTCGAAGATATCTACGAGCGTGGGCTGGACCGCCGCGTGCTGGTCGTGGTCACGGGCGAGTTCGGCCGCACGCCGCGCATCTCGTACGTCGCCAGCAGCGGCGGCGGCGTAGCGAGCGGCCCGCAGGGAACCGTGCAGCCGGGCCGTGACCACTGGCCCAATGCTAACAGCATGCTCTTCGCCGGGGGCGGCATACGCACCGGGCAGGTCATCGGCGGGACCGACCGCCGCGGCGAGGAAGTCATAGACCGCCGCTTCGGCGTCGGAGATTTTCTGGCCACCATGTACCGCCACCTGGGCATCGATGCCGCGCGCGTGGCGATCCCCAATTTCGCCGGCCGCCCGATCCCCATCCTCAATGACGGCGCGCCGATCGCGGAGTTGCATCCCGTGGCGTAGCGCTGAGAGACGGTATTCGCGAAGGCTGAAGAAGTCATCCACAGTGTTCATGCCGCCCGAGCGGCACCCGAAGGCATGAAAATATGCGTTGGCGGTTATGTTTCGACGTTGGCTTCCGGGCGATTTACTGAGCAGATTTCGCAGATTGACGCAGATTTCAGGAAAAGATCGCGCGCGATTCAGATCGTCTCATTCCCTCCGCGAAATCTGTGTAATCGGCGGATGCATTCGTTCGTCGGCGCAGCCGAGACGGCTGCACCACAAGGATTGCTCAGAATCGCCAGCCGAACCCGATGTTGTTGAAGAATTTCGCCGTCTGCTCGTTGAGGCCAAAGCCGAAGCGACCGCCGAGTTCGAAATTCGGCGTCAACAGCACGTGCCCGCCGAAGCTGATGTATTGCTGGCTGGTTGATGGTTCTCTGCCGGACGTGACGACGCCGAAGTACTCGGCATGGACCGCCCAGCGATCGTTCAAAGGAATTTTCAAGACCGTCGAGGGAGCCCATTGGTTGAAGCTGTCGACGCGGTTGTCATTCAACCCAAAGCGCAGCGAAGAATTCCATTGCCACCCGTTGGGAAGGTTCCAGCCGAACACCTCGGCCAGGACCAGGCGCGAGAAGGTCGAAGGGCCCGACGTCGGCGTATAGCCCTCGAGGATCACGGAGCTTTCGGGAATCCAACCCGATTGCTGGTTCTGCTCGAACTTGAAGCCGTAGAGCACGCGCGATTCCTTCTCGGTGACGAAATCTTCGTCTCCCAGGTCACTGCCCGAGACAGCCCCGGTGGGCCCGCCCGCTTCGTAGTTCCAGCCCAGCCGGATTTCAAAGCGGTCGGTGATGCCCGTGCGCACGAGCAGCTCGGGCACGCTGTTGGCATCGGGCACGTTACGGTTGGCGATGAACGAATAGCTCGATTCGACGATCACGCGCGAGGTGCCGACCGTGCTCGTGGCGGGCGTGAACGAATCGCGGTCGGTTTCCAACTCGTTGCCGGGCGGGTTGAAAGTCGTGGGGCGTCCGCGCGCATCCTGGGCGTGCGCGCGCTCGATTCCGTCGAGAATCGTGCATGCCGCGGCAATGATCAGTAAGCTCCTGATCGGCAGGCAATTGAGCCGATGCACGCACCCTTCCTTGCGAGAAACGGACGAGACTGCGATTCGCCAAGGGATTCTTCGACCAGCGGACGCCGGCCCGTTCGGAGTTTGCCGGCGATGATCCGGGCTGCTGGCATCGCCGGCGTGCCCGCAAAGTTTGCCGATTTTCCCCTGGCTGTGGCGCGCCAAGAGGCGAAGTGAATTTCTGTCACACCGATTCCAGCGGCACAACCGTCACCGCCGATACTGCCCTTACAACCGGCACGATCGTCATGCCGGCGGCCTGCTGTCTTCCCGCAAAGACACTCGCCGCCGGCCGGCAGCTTGATCGCGTCCGACTACTTCGCGGACTTCGGCGCTCCAGACCCACGGAGACGGCTCAGCAATGTCGTCGTATTTGCCCTGCTTGCGCGCGATTGTCTTTGCGTGCGGCTGCTTTCTCGCCGTCGCGCGACTGCCTGCCCAGATTGTGAATCTGGACGACGAAGCGCCACCCGAACCACCGGTCGCCGGCGCGGCGGAATTTTCAAACGATGCCCCGCCGCACGTCGACGGCGCGACCGCGCAACCGCACGAGTTCGGCGATCCGGAAATGATCGGCCCTGGTGGGCTCTCGGGCGCTCGCGCAGCGCTCGAGTACGACGGCGACGAGGGCTGCGTGGTCAGCGACAGTTGCAGCGGTGGTTGCCGGGTCGGTTCTCGTCCGGCGTGCGCGGCACGGTGCCAGTGCCCGACGTGCCGGCTAAAAGCCGTATGGACCGATCCCTACAACCGCGTACTGCCACAAAGCGGTCCCATTCGCATTCGCGGTTGGATCGACGGCGGCATCCTCGGCAACACGTCGAATCCCGACAGTCACTTCAACGGGCCGTACAACGCCACGGAAGTCGACAACGGGCAATTGAACCAGCTTTACCTGATCGCCGATCGCCCGATGGCCGCCGACGGCTCGTGGACGTACGGCGGACGCTTCGATTTGCTGTACGGCGGCGACTACAACCTGGCCCAGTCGACGGGACTGGAAGCGGATATTAACGGTACCCCGCGGTGGAACAGCAATCAGTTCATTGGGCTGGCCTTGCCGCAGGCGTACGCCGAGATCGGCACGAAATACACTTCGGTCAAAGGCGGTCACTTCTACACAGTGGTCGGCTACGAAGGGGTGCAATCGCCGACGAACTTTTTCTACTCGCACGCCTACAGCTACATGTTCGCCGGGCCGTTCACCAACTGGGGCGGCATGTTCAACGCCACCCGCGGCAACTGGCAGCTACAAGCCGGCATTGTCAATGGATGGAACAATCTTGTGCAGCAGCAGAACCACGGCAACTTCCTCGGTAACTTGCGATACACCGGCAAAGCCGGCTGGACGTCTTTGGCAGTGATCACGGGCGATGAGTTCAGCAACCCCGGCAATTTGCCGAACGTGGTCAACGCCTACACGAATCGCACGCGCTACAGCTTCATTGTCGATTTGCAGCCCACGTCGCGTCTGGAATATGTCTTTCACCAGTGGCTCGGCAGCCAGGCGCAAGGTGCGCCGGGCGGCGGCACGGCCCTGTGGTACGGCATCGACCAGTACGTTTACTACAAGCTGGCCGACACCGTGCGATTGGGGACGCGCATCGAATGGTTCCGCGACCAGAGCGGCACCCGCGTCGGCCTCACCGAGCAATCGAACCCCAACAAGGTGCCGCTGCCGGGCAACTTCACCTCCTGGACGTGGGGTATCAACTGGACGCCGTATCAGAACGTCATGCTGCGGCCCGAAATCCGCTGGGACAGCTACCGCGGACCGGCCAAGCCCTTCGACGATGGGCTGCGCACGTACCAGTTCCTGATCGGCATGGACGCGATCGTGCAGTTCTAACGGACCCGCTTGGGGCAATCGCTCTGTTCGTTACGCGCAGTAACGCACACAAGCCCGAAGCGCCAGCGAGGGTGCTTTTTCGGCTTCCAGAGTAGCACGATCCCTCGCTCGCGCTTCGGGCTTGTGGGCCGACCGTACTGACCGCCGCCCACTCGCTGCAAAAGCGCGTGGCCGCGCCGCGATGCAGATGTTAGTGTAACGGCGTGCCCTCACTTCGAGCGCGAAGCCCTCCGTAGAGAGTTCGCCGATGCCGCCGCTGTCAGGAATTCACGTCCTCGATTTGTCGCTGTTGTTGCCCGGCCCGTTGGCGACGCAAGTATTGCGCGACCTGGGGGCGCGTGTCACCAAGGTCGAGCCGCCCAGCCCTGGCGATTACATGGCGCTTTGGCCGCCGATGGTCGGTCCGATTTCGGCGACGTACGCGGCCGTGAATCGCGGCAAGACGATCGTTTCGCTCAATTTGAAACTCGACGCGGATCGCGCCCGCTTTCTCGATTTGGTCCGTGAGGCCGACGTCGTGCTGGAAGGTTTTCGCCCAGGCGTCATCGACAAGCTGGGCATCGGCTTTCCGGTTCTCAGCAGGGTCAATCCGCGCGTGATTTTGTGCAGCGTATCGGGCTATGGGCAGCATGGTCCGTATGCGCAGCGCGCCGGCCACGATCTGAATTATCAGGCTCTGGCGGGCGTGCTGTCGATCTCGGGCGGCGCCGAAGCCTCGCCGGCGAATCCGCCGCTGCAAGTCGCGGACACGGCGGCCGGCTCGTACGCGGCCGCGATGCTGGTGCTCGCTGCGCTCTTCGAGCGACACTCGACCGGCCGCGGACGGCATATCGACGTCAGCATGTCCGAACAGCTCCTACCGCTAATGACCACGCTGTACGCGGCGGCCGACGCGCTTGAGCGCGATCCACAGCGCGACGGCGAGCTCTTGAGCGGCGGCGCGCCGTGCTACCGCGTCTTTCGCACCAAGGACGGCCAGTTCATCACGATCGGCGCCCTGGAGCCAAAGTTCTGGGCAGCCTTGGTGACGCGGCTGGGCATGCCCGAGCTGATCGAGGCCCCCTTTCACGGTGGGCCGGACTCGTTGGCGACGCTCGCACGGCTGTCCGATGCCTTTGCGACAAGAACCCGCGCGCAGTGCGAGGCGTTGTTGGGCGACGCCGACGCTTGTTGCGAACCGGTGCTCACTTTCGGTGAAGTGCGCGAGCATCCGCACTGGCAGGCGCGCCAGAGTTTCCTGTCGCTGCCGACGCCTGATGGTCGCACGCTGCACGTGCCGAAAATGCCCGGCTCGTTGGCCGGCTTTGACACCGAAGAAAACGCGTAATCGCTGAAGACCCGCCCTCGGGTGCCACGGTTGGCTCGTCCACCAGTGCAAAACGGAGTGCGGCCGCGTTGGTACTTTCGCCTCATATCCGGATGAAAATCCGCTTCGAATACATCCACCACAGGATGGCGAACTCGAGCAGCAGTTGCACCGTGATCGCGGCTACGCCCGCCCAGGGGCCTAGCCACGCCGCGATATCGCCGCCCACGAAGCGCAGCGCGATCTTATCGAACGGCACGATCTCGGCGGCAATGTAGATGAAGATGGCATTTGACCCAATAACCACGAACGGCATGCACCAGCGGCGCAGCTGCCAGATGTCGATCAACTGATAAAACAGCGCCAACAGCAGACAGCTATAGCCGCCAGCCACGAGCGCGTAGGACGAGGTCCACATTTTCTTGTTGATCGGCACCCAGATTCCCCATACCTGACCTGCGACCAGCGCCGCCACGCCTGCCAGCGCGAGCGCCAATACCTTCCGCTGCGGCGACACGCGGTCGTTCCGCAATAGCTCACCGCTGAGAAGGCCAATCAAGCACGTGCCGATCGCGGGGATCGTGCTCAAGAGTCCTTCCGGATCCCATCCCCACTGCCGAAACCAGGCCCGGCCCGGCAGTAGTAGTCGATCAACATGGCCGGCCAGGTTCCCTTCGGGCGTGTAGTCGCCTGCGGCGAACCCGGGTACCGGAACAAACGCCAATAAAGCCGCGTAACCAATCAACAAGGTGGCCAGCAGAACCGCCTGGCCGCGCAGCCGCAGATTCAGAAACAC
The DNA here is from genome assembly GCA_035546535.1 of Pirellulales bacterium. NCBI lineage: Bacteria > Pseudomonadati > Planctomycetota > Planctomycetia > Pirellulales > Pirellulales bacterium. The sequence goes on from DASZWQ010000057.1 coordinate 60,795, forward strand.
GATCGCGCCGAAGAAGTAGCACACGGCGATTCGCTGCAGGACACCCACCCAGCGAATCTCGCTCCAGGGGTTTGCCAGCCCGCCGTAAAACAGCACCCCCAGCGCGTAAAGCACGAGCGTGCGTCGGACGATCCGCCCGTAGAGGGCGCGGCGATCGCCCGTTTCATCGCGTCGGTTGCCCAGCGAGAGCACGATCGACACTCCGACGACGTAGATGAACAGCGGGAATATCAGATCGTAGAACGTGAAACCGTGCCACTTGGCATGCTCGAGTTGCTCGGCGGCGAAGGTCACCGGCCGCCAGTCCGAAAGTTTGCGCAGCGCCGCGACCAGACCATCGGCCCCCATGATCCAGAACATGTCGAAGCCGCGCAGCGCATCGATCGACAGCAATCGGTTTTGCGGCGCGGCCGAGGGGAGTTGAGGCATGTTCAAGTCGCGAGGGGGTAGGGCCACGAATTTTGCGGAAAGCTGGCATTCTGAGCACCGTGCGGCGGCGTAACAAGCCTCTGCGGGCCACACGGGCGCATTCGCCGATTTGGCGGTGCCGCATCGGCCGGTTAAACTGGCACGCTTACTTGCGGTTGACGATTCGAGGCGGTCGACCGCTGCATGGACATGGCTTTGGGGGAATTCTGCCGTGCTCTCGTCGCTCTTGGGTGTGCTCGTCGTTTTGTTCGCTCTGCTGGTTCCGATCTGGATCGTTGCCAAGTTGCTGTTCAGCGATACCTCGGCATAACGGCCCGACTGGACCTTTGTCGCGCGCGTCGCACGCATGCGTCACCGGCTGCCGGCACGCGCACGGTGGGTGTTCCCAAGCGCGCTCAGACTCGGCACAAGGGCTGCCCACGGGGCCGATTTCATTGCTCCTGGCCACGCATTGGCTTACACTGGCAGGACCTGCCCGGAGCCCTCCCCACCCCAATCATCGCGGACGCGCAGCACCATGCCACGGCAATTCTCTCGCCGGCAAATGCTCGAAATCGGCGGCCTTGGACTGGCCGGCGTCTCGCTGCCGCGATTGCTGCGTGCCGAAGCGACGGCCTCGGCCGCCGGCCTTACGCCGCGTGCCGATTCGTGCATCATTATTTTCCTCAATGGCGGGCCGAGCCATCTCGACATGTGGGACATGAAGCCGCAGGCCCCCGACGGCATTCGCGGTGAATTCCAGCCCATCGATACCAGTCTGCCGGGCGTGCAGTTTTCGGAACATTTGCCGCGGCTGGCCACGCAGATGCATCGCGCGACGTTGATTCGCTCGATGCACCACAGCGTGAACAACGCTCACGCGGCCGCGGTGTATACGTCGCTGACAGGCCACGACCGCGGCGAGATCGGGGGCGGCACGCTGCCCACCGACAACCCCTCGCCAGGCTCGGTGATGGCGATGCTACGCCCGCCCAAGCAACAGATCGTGCCGCACATCACGTTGCCGTACATTACCAAGGAAGGCGCCGGCGGCCCGCCGCAGCCGGGCTTCTTCGGCGGCCTGCTCGGGCATGCCTACGATCCACTCTTCGTGCTCCGCGATCCGAATGCTCCCGACTTTGCCGTGCCCGAGCTGACGCTGCTGGCGGACGTGTCGCTCGAGCGGTTGGCGGCGCGGCGGTCGTTGCTTTCCGAGGTCGATCAGCGCTTCGCCGGCCCGGGCCGCGCGCGGCAAGACTCGATGGACCGCTTTCAGCAACGGGCTCTCGATCTGCTGACCTCGGAAACGACGCAGCAAGCGTTCCGCCTCTCGGCCGAACCGGACAAGGTGCGCGACTCTTATGGCCGGAACATCTATGGTCAGAGTGTGCTTTTGGCCCGCCGAATGATCGAGGCCGGCACGCGCCTGGTTACGATTTCCTGGGCGCCCGACGCGAACGCCACCTGGGACACCCACGGCGGCAACTTCAAGAAGTTGAAAAACACGCTGTTGCCGCAATTCGACGCCGCCTGCACCAGCCTGATCTCGGATCTGGCCGATCGTGGCATGCTCGATCGAACATTGGTGGCGGTGCTAGGCGACTTCGGCCGCACGCCCAAGATCAATGCCAGCGATGCCGGCCGCGATCATTGGAACTTCTGCTACAGCGTCTTTCTCGCCGGCGGCGGATTCAAGCCGGGCTTCGTGTATGGCGCCAGCGACAAGATCGGCGCCTTTCCCGCGCGCAACGCCATGACGCCGGGCGATTGCATCGCGACCTTGTATCACGTGCTGGGGATCGACGCCGGCATGTTCATTCACGATCAATTCCAGCGGCCGCACCGCCTGGTGCCGCGCGGCGAGATCGTTGGCGAGCTGCTCGCCTGATCACTGGCGCCCAACAGGCGTTTCCGTTGCCGGCGCCGCGAGTTTGGGGCGTCCGTTCCGTAACCGTGCGGGGCGGTCATTCCGGAGCGCTCCCGTTCGGCACGTCGCGCGCGGCCCCTGCCCGTTTCACTGGCGGCGGCGGTCACGTTTTGTGGCATCGCGCTCGTCGCGGATGCCTTTTCCGAGGTCGGTCCAGCGAATTCCTTCTATGAGCTAAACAGCCACGCGGCAAATGGTTTACGTCGCCCGTACAGCCGCGAAATCGCCGCTCCGGGAGGGCGGCTGGCATTCGGGTTGCTCTGGCGAGCGGCTCAAACGGCAAGCGCCCGGCGCTCGCTGATCAGAAGCTTTGGGGATCGATCATTCGATAGGGCAAATCGGGTTGTTTTTCAGGGGCTGATTGCGACGGGCCGGATCGCTGCCGCCTGCTATTCAGCCGCGTCGATTGCCCACCCCGAATCACACGTTCGCGATCGCGAAGATGCTTCGCGAGTTTTGATGTTCGTCTGGCTTCCGCCTAGCCAGAAGGATGCCCGGTCTCGGGCGGGCGGCGCAAGCCGCCCGCCCAGCCGGGTTTTTCACGCGGGACGGCATGCGCCGCACCTGTCCCCTTACATCCCGCTCTCCGCACAGCGTTTACGTTCCGCGGCGATTCTTGCTGCACGGCGAGTTTTTGGCGCACGCCGGCGAGTTCCTGGAACTTGCGTCGTCGGCTCCCCTTGGACTGTTGCCTGGTGCAAGGTAGCTTTGAAAGCGGCGTCGCGTCGTTGTGCCGCTGCCCTGGCGCGCCGCGCGGGCGAATTTCGCTTCTTCAGGAACAGTGCATGCGCCAGATCGGCACAGTCCCCCAGACCGGCGATGCCCAGCGCTTGGCTGATTACCTGCTGACGCTGGGGATACGTTGCCGCGTCGATGCCCAAGAAGGTGGCGCCGGGATATGGGTTTACGACGAAGACCAGCGCGACCAAGCCAAGCGATTGCTTGACGAATTCCTGGCCCACCCGACGGACCCTCGTTACCACGAGGCAGCGCGGCAGGCCCGCGCCATCGAGCGGTCGGCCGCCGCGCAAGAAAAGCAATACCGCAAGAACGTCGTCGATCTACGCACTCGCTGGGAAGGGAGCGGGTCGGGCCGCCGCCCCGTAACGGTCGCGTTGGTTGCCATAAGCTGCGCGGTCGCGTTCTTCCTCGGCTTCGGCGGGCAGGCCGATAGCGCTGCCCGACTGGCCGATTTGTGGTTCACGCCCCCCGTAATTGTCGACGGGCAGATCGTCGGTTTCAAGTTCTTATCGGCGACCCTTGAAGGGGAGTGGTGGCGGCTTGTCACGCCGATTTTCATCCACATCTTTCCCATGCACCTGCTTTTCAATATGTTCGCGACGTTCGACCTGGGTTCGATGGTCGAACTTCGCATCGGCTCGTGGCGCACGGCCGGCATGGTGCTCGTGATGGCCGTCGTCTCGAACCTGGGTCAGTATTGGTGGGAATTGCACGAAGGACATATGTCTGCCTTCGGAGGCATGTCCGGCGTGGGTTACGGATTGTTCGGCTACATCTGGATTCGAAGCCGAATCAATCCCATGTCGGGCTTCTATCTGACCCCTTCGACGGTCACGATCATGATGGGCTGGTTTTTCTTGTGCTTCACGTCACTACTTGGACCCGTGGCCAACGCAGCGCACGCCGCCGGACTGCTAACCGGCATGGCCTTTGCGTATTTGCCAACGGTTGGGCGGCCGCGCGGGGCATAACTCGCGCAATTCCCGGCACACTGTGCGCTGTGCGCCGGATTTAAGGGCGCGCCAAGCGATTTGCCACGTAAAAACCCGCGGCCACGCTTGGCCGCTACTTGTCAGCCGGCTCGCGGAAGCCCTACAATGCGGCCACCTCGTGCGTGGCAGGCAACGCGCCCGTGGCGAGGTTCCGGCGTAGATTCCAACGCGGCGGTTCCAACACGATCAGGATCCGCCGCTCGTGCGTGCGATTACTGGGTGATGCGATCTGCCGCGTGCGTTCGGCCCCATGTTGGCGCGCGGGGCAGGTCGAAGGATGTTTTTCACAAGGAGAGATTACGATGAGTAAGTTGTTCGCGCTTGTAGCGATTGTCGGTCTGGGCGTGTCGATCGTCGGCTGCGGCGAGCAGAAGAAGCCCGCGGCTCCGGCTGCACCGGCGGCTCCGGCGGGTGGCGAAGCCGCTCCCAAGTAGTCCGCTGCCTCAAAGCGCGGAAACGGGCGCCGACACCTAAGCAGGCGTCCCTGGATTGAAATGCGAGAATTCGCGAAGGGAGGAATGCCTCGTGCATCCTCCTTTTTTTTGCGCGCTTGCGCTAGGCCGTGTCGGCCTGTTTCAGGCCCAACTCCTCGATCATCACTTCACGGACTTTGAACTTCTGAATTTTCCCGGTTACGGTCTGTGGGAAAACCTCGACGAAGCGCACGTAACGCGGCACCTTGTAATGCGCGAGCTTGCCCCGGCAGAACTCGCGCACTTCCGTCTCGCTTAGCGCTGCACCCGGTTTGAGCTTGATCCAGGCACACAGCTCTTCGACGTATTTCGGGTCAGGCACGCCTATGACCGTCGCTTGCTCGATCGCCGGGTGCGTGAACAAAAATTCTTCGATCTCGCGCGGGTAGATATTCTCGCCGCCGCGGATGACCATGTCCTTGATCCGCCCGGTGATGCGGTAATAGCCGTTCGGCTGTCGCATCGCCAGGTCGCCCGTGTGCAGCCACCCGTCGGCATCAATGGCCTTCGAGGTGGCCTCGGGATTGTTGTAGTAGCCGCGCATCACGACATGACCGCGCGCGCACAGTTCGCCTTGCTCGCCGTCCTCGAGTGTGCGGCCATCGGCCGGATCGATCAACTTTACCTCGACCCCCGGCAGCGGCCGGCCCACCGTTTCGACGCGCAGTTCCAGCGGATCGTCGAAACGCGTTTGCGTGATCACGGGGGAAGCCTCGGTCTGGCCGTAGGCGATCGTGATTTCGCGGGCGCCCATGCGATCGACCACTTGCCGCATTACCTCGATCGGGCAGGGGCTGCCCGACATGATCCCGGTGCGCAAGCTCGACAAGTCGCGCGTGGCAAAGGTCTCGTGCTGCAACTGGGCGATGAACATGGTCGGCACGCCATACAGGACCGTGGCGCGTTCGCTTTCGATGGCGGCGAGGGTTGCTCCGGGGTCGAACGATTCGGCCGGCACGATCATCGCCGCGCCATAGACGATCGAGCACATGTTCGCCAGCACGCAGCCGAAGCAATGGTAAAACGGCACCGGAATGCAAATCCGATCGACCTCGCTCATCCGCTGGCAGCCGCCGACGTAGTAGGCGTTGTACAAAAGATTCCGATGGCTCAGCGTGGCTGCCTTCGGAAAGCCGGTCGTGCCTGATGTGTATTGGATGTTGATCGGATCCGTGGGCGAAAGTTGTTCGCCGTGCAGGGTCAGGTCAACCGAAGGATCGCCGCCGGCCAGCATCTCGTTCCAAGAAATCGCGCCGCGCGGCGTTTCGCCCTTCAGCGCCACGACCGATCGCAGCCGCGGGAACTTTTCACAGGTCAACGTTCCCGTGCAACCGGCCAGTTCAGGGCACACCTCGGCCAGCATTGCGAAATAGTCCGACGTCTTGAAACGATCGACGAGGAACAGCGCCACGGCGTCGCTCTGCCGCAGCACATACTCCAGCTCGAACGGACGGTACGCCGGATTGATCGTTACCAGCACCGCGCCAATTCGCGCCGTGGCGAATTGCAGAACGACCCATTGCGGAACGTTCGTCGCCCAGATGGCAACGTGCTCGCCGCGGCGGACACCCAGCGCCAACAGGCCCCGCGCCGCACGGTCGATCTCGCCCAAAAGTTCCGCGAAGCTATAGCGCACGCCCAGTGCCGGGAACACCAGCGCATCGCGGTCCGGGAACGCCCGGGCCGTGCGCACGAGCACCTGGCCGATCGAGAGCCCCTCGACCCAGGGCACGTTCTGTTCGTGTGCTGTCTGCATTCGTCGCGCGGTGACAGGATTCGCCACCGTCCCCGTCGTTTGGTTTGCTACCGCCATGACATTCTACCTCCGCGTGCGCTCGAACATCGCGACCGCAATCGGCACGTACACCATCAGGGGAAGCCATGCCGAGAGGGCCGGGCTGAGCATGTACACCGTACCCAGGTATTGGCACGAGAGCACCGTCAACGAGTAAACGCTGACCAGGCCCACGCACATGCCGATCGAGAGGAACATGTTCCGGCTCTCGCGCGACAGGACGAGCGGCAACCCCAGAAACAACAGGGTAATGTCCAACAGGGGCTGCACGACTCGCACGTGTACGGCCACGCGCACGTCGGGACCGAAATCGAGGCTGGGATTTTTCAGCCCGGCGACCATTTCCGAGACCGACGAGAATTGTCGCCATTGGGCGCCGCCTTGCAATTGCTCGAAAGTGACATCGCTGACGACAAAGCACTGGTTCGGTTCGAGCCAGCCCTTGGCGTCGGCGGGCGTGATAATCACGTCGTGCCCGCCGAGGCGCAGCGACCCGCGCTCGTCGATGCCGGCGGGCTCTTTGACTTCATCGAGCAAATAGCCGCCAGGATGCCCGTTCTCGGGCTCCTTGTAAAAGGCGCTCGTTGCGGTGAGCTGCGTGCCCCAGGCGCTCAACTCAGGCGGCAAGAGAAAGCTGGCCGTCTGGATCCGTTTTTCGTTGGTGAAGAGCGTGTTGCCGCGCAGGAGGATGTTCGTCTGATTATCGCGCTGCGGCCGAAATTGCTGCGCCTGGTCGCCGGCCAGGTTCCGCGCATCGCGGCTCAATTGTTGACGCATCCGCGGGATGACCAGCTCGCGGCCGGCGGCGGTCAAAAGCGCCAAGGTGACGCAGGCGAAGATAACCGGCTTAACGACCCGCACCCGCGAGATACCGGCCGCCATGAGCGCCGTCAGTTCATTGTGCCTTTGAATCCAGGTCACGGTGAACATCGCCGCGATCAGCGAAATCACGCCGCTCAGACGCTCGAAAAAGCCGATCGACTTGTAGAAGTAGTAGTCACCCAGCGTCCGCAGCAGTGAGCCCTCGACCTCCGAGTAGCGCAGAAAATCATCCAGGTGGCTGAACGCATCCAGCACGACGTACAGGCCCGTCAAGCTGATGAAGCAGATCGCAAAGACGTGAACGAACTGCTTCAGCAAATAGCGATCGACGATTTTCATCGGGGGGGCGCAGTCGCGATCCACGGGGCGAATCCGGCTGGCCGTCGTACGAAGCGACGGCCCCGGTGTGCTAGCACCAACGCGCGAAAACAGCGGGTTTCCGCGGCACAGGATAGGTCGGCGGCCGCCGACCGCCAAGATGGATTTGTGCTGTTGATCGCCGGGAACAGGCGGGAATTCGCCTGCGCCCTGGAAACTTCGCACTAACCGGGCGTTTTCCGAATCGCCCGGGCCAGGGCTTCGATCCCGCGCTCGATCCGCTCGACCGGCTGCACGGCGTAACAAAGCCGGATCGTGTTCGCCCCGCCGTAGCGCGCCGGGTCGCAATAGAAGTATTCGCCCGGCACGTACAGAACGCCTTCCTCGACGGCATGGTCGAAGAGCGTTCCGCTCGGTCCGGTTTCGATTTCTTCCGGAAGCCTTAGCCAAACGTAGATGCCGCCCGTCGAGCGTTCCCAAGTGACGCCGGGCAGCGGGCCAAGAAACCGTTCGCAAGCGGCGAGGCTCGCGCGCAATTTCTCTCGGTAATGCTCGCGCAGCTTTTCGATCTGCGGGCGCAACAATCCGGCTTCGATCACCGCCGTCATCACGTGCTGACTGAAATTTGGCGCCCCGAAATCGATATTTCCCTTCTGATTCGCGACGGGTTCAATGAGGTCGCGCGGCAGGATGCCCCAGCCGACGCGCAGGCCCGGCGAATACGACTTCGAAAACGTCTCAGTGAGGATCACCGTGTCCCCTTCCGTGTCGAACGAGCGCAGGCTGGGGACGTCGGCTCCTTCGTAGCGCAGCTCACGATAGGCGGCATCTTCGATGATGCGGATCGTGCCGCGCCGCGACCAGCGCTTAATGATCTCGACCACCGGCCCGCGCCGCTCCTCGGCCAGCGTGCGCGTGCTGGGATTGTCGAAGTACGAAACGACGTACAGCGCCTTCACCCGGCCCAGTTCGCCGGCCGCCTCGAGCCGCGCGAGCTCCTCCTCGAGCGCTTCGGGAATTAGGCCGTGTTCGTCGGTGGCAATGCCGATGGGGCGCGCCCCGATATTGTGCAAAATGCCCAGGAACACGAAGTACGTGGGCTCGGTACACAGCACGATGTCGCCGGGGTTGCACAGCGTATCGACCAGCAGGTGCAATAGCTCGTTGCTGCCCGCGGTCATCAACACCTGGTCGACAGCGATGTGTTGTCCCGCCAGTGCGTCGCCATCGTTCTCGTGGAGCAGCCCGAGCACGGCCTCGCGCAGCGGCAAATAACCCGCCGGCGCGCCGTACTGCAAAGCGGCCTGGCCACGGCGTGTGTCGCCCAACACGGCGGCGATGGCCTGCTGCGTCTCTTCGACCGGCAAGGTCACCTGATCGACAAAACCTGCGGCCAGCGAAATCAACTCGGGATGCGCAAGGGCCTTGTGCATCAGCTCGCTGATCGGTTGATTGGCGGCCGAAATGGCCCGGCGGCTCAAGGAGTCGACCGAAGACATAGGCAGGTTCTCTGGCCGGGAGACAGACGAATGGGGACGGAGTAGCATAAGGCAGGCGGGCGTGCAGGGTCAAATTGGACGCGAATCGAAGCGTTCCATCGCGAGAGTGACACCGGAACGCTCCATTTTGTTCATCCGTTTGTGGCGCTCGATGGGCCAATTCAACTCCCCGATACGAAGCGTATGCGAATCGGCGCCATGTCTCTCGAACTGCTGCGGCAACTGCGAGCCGGTAGCGCCAGCCGGGGCGTAGCCAGGGCGGCTCGGGCGGCGCTCGAGCTCGTGCTGCCGCCCCGTTGCGCATGGTGCCTGGCGGATAGCCCCTCGGTGGCCGCCGGGACACTTTTGTGCGAGGTGTGCCGGCGGGAAATGTTGGGCCAGGGGACCGATCGATGCCCGCGCTGCGCGGGCGCCATCGCCGGACCTGCGGCCCGCTGCCCGCATTGCCACGATCGGCGACTGTACTTCGATCACGTTCTCGCGCTCGGTTCCTACACCGATACGCTGCGGCAATGCGTGCTGCGGCTGAAGGGGCCAGGAAACGAAGCACTTGCCAAAGCGATGGGGCAACTGCTCGCCCAACAAGCGCAGGCGCTGCAGCTGGAGAAGCCGGATGCCGTGATCGCCGTGCCGATGCATTGGGGGCGGCGATTGGTGCGCCGTGCCAATAATGCCGAGCTGATCGCCGCGGCACTGGCGACACGACTGCGCGTCCCGCTTTGGCATCGGGCCGTGCGCCGGGTGCGCAACACCCGCAAGCAGGGCCCCATGCTGCGGACCGAGCGGTTGCATAACATGCGCGGCGCCTTCCGGGCACGAGCGGAATTCGACTTCGCGAAGCGCCGCATCCTGGTGGTCGACGACGTCCTCACCACCGGCGCCACTTGCGACGAGCTGGCCAAGGTCCTCCGGCGCGCAGGGGCCGCGACGGTGACGGTGGCCGTGCTGGCCCGGGCCGAAACGCTCCGTTGAAGAAATCGGCCATCGCTTATAATGCACCTTCGCTACGACGTCTTTGGAAACAGTTGAAGAATAGGATCCCCTGTTGTCTTCCGGCCCGTTACGAATCGGTACCCGTGCGAGCATCCTGGCCCGTTGGCAGGCCGATTGGGTCGCGGCGCGGCTGCGCGAGCACGGGCAACCGATCGAGATCGTGCTCGTATCGACGCGCGGCGATCGCGACCAGTCACGTTCCATCGGCGCGATCGGCGGCGATGGCCTCTTCACCAAGGAATTGCAGCGCAGCCTGCTGGCCGAGGAAATCGACCTGGCTGTGCATAGCTTGAAGGACTTGCCCACCGAACCGGTGGCGGGCCTGACGATCGGCGCCGTGCCGCAGCGTGGACCGATCGGCGACGTTTTGGTAGCCCGCGACGCAAAGAGCTTCGCCGAGCTGCGGCAAGGCGCAGTCATCGGCACCGGCAGCCAGCGACGGCGTGCGCAATTGCTGCACGCGCGCTCGGATCTCGTGATGAGGGACGTGCGCGGCAATGTCGAAACGCGTCTGCGGAAGCTGCGCGATGGCGAATACGACGCGTTGATCCTGGCCGAGGCCGGGCTGACACGGTTGGGACTCGCCCACGAAATCACGGAGCTGCTGCCGCCATCGCTCATGCTACCGGCCATCGGCCAGGGAGCGCTGGGCATTGAGTGTCGCGCGGACGATGCGCGCACTCGCGCGGCGATCCAACCGCTCGATGATGTCAACACCCACTGCGCCGTCACGGCCGAACGGGAGTTGTTGCGAGCGCTCAGCGGCGGTTGCCTGGCACCGGTGGCCGCTTGGGGACGGATCGAACCCGACGGGCTGTTACGGTTGACCGCCGCCGTGCTCAGCGTCGACGGACGGCAACGGCTTTTTGCCGAAGACACCGCGGCCGCCGAATCAGCCGAAGAATTGGGTCAAAAAGTCGCCGCCGATCTCGCGGCCCAGGGAGCGGCGGAGCTGATCCGCGCCGCACGGGAAAGCTAAAGCGATTTCTCGGCGCCTGCCGTCGGACGAACACCGATCTGGTCCCAAAGGGCGATGATTATTTCCTTCGTCGCCAGGCCACGAGCAGCAGGCCGCCCAGCGCGGCGAGCGCCAGCGTCGACGGCTCGGGCACATTGGGCACAACTGTGATCCCGCTCGCGAGCAATAGATTGAACGCTGGCCCCGTCCCGTGAGTGCTATCCGAAAGGATCGTTCGGTTCCCGGTGAGCGGATCAACGGACAGTATTGCCGAGGTGGCAGTCGTCAGGTCTATTGTACTCGGCGTAAAAATCGAGCCATCCAGGCCGACCGCCAGTGTAAGTGCCAAGCCAAGGGCCGGCCCGGATCCGACCGGATTGCCGGCAACGCTGCTGGAAATGATGGTCCGATCACCGGTGACGGGGTTCACTTCCACGAGACTTGGGCCGTTGTCGGTAGTAAACAAGTTTCCGGCACTGTTGAGCGCAACATCGGTGGTCTCTCCGAAGCTCGGCCCCGCGCCGACGCCCTGTCCGGAAACGAGCGTCGGCACGCCGGTCATAGCGTTGATGTTATATATACCGCCAAGAGTGGTTAAGGTCGCGGCCGCGTAGATATTCGATCCGCTAACGGCAAAGCCCGCGCCCTCAAACGTTGAGAACGCGGTGCGGTTTCCAGTGGCGGGATCGATGAGCGCCATTCCCTGATTTCCGGTAACGAGGATACTATTACCAAAGTCGCGCGCCGCCGTGTAGGGACCGATCGACGAGCCGGAATTCGCCACCGAATCGCTGATCAAGGTGCGATCTCCTGTGGACGGGTCGATGCGCATAATCGCCGATAAGAGGTCAACACCGTTTACCGATTCTAGCGTGACCAGCAAACTGCCGCCCGGTTCGTAGCTTACGTACGCGGAGAGGGTTGTAGAACCCTTCGGTCCGTAATTGAGCGACGGGCCGTCACCCGTCGTATTGTCCGAAATCACGGTACGATTGCCGGTCGTCGGGTTGACTTCCAGCAACGCATAATCCGGATTTCCCGAAGTTCCAAGATTTGCCGCGACGACGACATCGCCCGGCTGCAACGTGACACCGTTGGCGACCGGCACAATCACACAGCCTACGAAGATCGTTGCTCCGACTGAAAAAAGACGATGCGTGGATAACATGGAATACCTCGGCGTTGAATTGATGAAGACCGAACGCAAAAAATCAAATAGATGACTTCTCGGCGAATCAAATACCAATTCTCATTTCCGGCGTTGCCAGGCCACGAGCAGCAGGCCGCCCAGCGCGGCGAGCGCCAGCGTCGACGGCTCGGGCACGTTGGGGACGACCATAATTCCGCTGACGGCGGTAGTCAGGTTGAAGATCGGTCCGGTGCCAATCGTGGCGTCGGAAATGATCGTCCGGTTCCCGGTGAGCGGATCGATCGACGCAATGGACACCGTGTCTGGAGCCATAAAACCGGTAGTGAATATCGTTCCGTCTGGGGCGACTGCCAGGCGAAATGCGCCGACCAAGAGGTCGGGACCAGTGCCCACCGTACTGCCGGCGGCGTCGCTGGAAATAATCGTTCGATCGCCGGTAATGGGATCGACGTTGTAGACTGTGTGTCCGTCAAGCACAAGCAAGTTACCTGCGCTGTTAAGCGCGACGTCCTGCGGACGATGAAGATCAGGACCGGTGCCAACGCCTTGGCCGGAAATCAATGTCGGCGTGCCGGTGGACGCGTTGATTGCGTAAACGCTTGCCTGATCGGCGGAGGCAGCATATATGTTCGAGCCATCGATGGCGAAGCCCGAGACGTTTACCGCGGAGAATGCCGTGCGGTTGCCGGTGGCGGGATCGATGAGCGCCGTTCCCTGAGGGCCGCCTACGAGGATGCTGTTACCAAAGTCGCGCGCGGCGACGTAGTACACAGGCGGTCCGGAATTTGCGAGTTCATCACTGACGAGAGTGCGATCTCCTGTTGCTGGGTCGACACGTAGAAGAGCAGATCCTGTGCTAGAGTTGGGGCTCGCGACCGTGACGAGCAAACTACCGTCCGCTTGATAGCTGATATACGGGATTGCCGGAAAATCTATCCCAATGTCTGAGACGTAGTTATAGTAAAGCGACGGCCCGGTTCCGATCGAATTGTCGGAAATCACGGTACGATTCCCCGTCGCAGGGTCGATCTCCAGCAGCGCAAAATCTGGGTTCTTCCCAGTTCCGAGGTCGACCCCGACCACGACATCGCCAGGCTGCAGAGTGACACCGTGAGCAATGGACACAATCAGAAAACTTACGAATGGGGCTGCCCCGATCATCAGAAAACGATACATGGATAACATGGAATGCCTCCGCCCTGGGAAAAACAAAAACGTAGAATGACAAGTAGATGAATTAACGCCCGCCATCGCGATAGCGCGACGCGGCAGCGAGAATCGCAGCCGGTAAGAATTGGCAGCATCCGTTCCAAAATGCTGCAAACCGGCTTAGAGAAGGCTCATTAGCGTGCTCTGCCAAACGCTCGAACGACCAGAGAGGTTTAACAAGGAGTGTAAATCGGTCGCAAGCGGCTCGCCACGCGAAATGACCTTCTTAACGCAATCGCAAGCTTCAACATAGCGCCTCGCGATGGAGGATGTCGCCGAGTGATTGATGGGATCGTGGCGCAGGGCGTTTGGCGAGGGGCGTCATCGTTCGGTTTACGTCGCAGCGACGTCCGACCGTTTTGGGCGGCCGCGGCCTCTTCCGAGCGATTTTCCAGCCGCTGAACTAAGACAAAATGTCGTTGCCGATTTCGCGGCTCGGCGGGCTTACGAGCTGATTCGGGCCGCACGGGAAAGCTGACGGGCGATTTGGCGAGCCCGGGCCGGCGGATTACATTGCAACCGGGGTTTGGCTTCCGCGGCGGCAGGCCGGTCCTGAATGTCCCGAAGCCTATTGCAAAGGGTATTCGCCATGCGAATGTTCTTGCTCATTGTGG
>DASZWQ010000058.1 GCA_035546535.1 Pirellulales bacterium
CGGGTTGGGAAGGAATATTCGCGCGCCGCTCGGCCAAGGGCGCCGCGGTCTTGAAAACCTCGCCCAAGGTCAAGAAGCCAAGCTCGGCCCGAAAGCCGAAGGTGGCCAAGGTAACCAAGCGGCGGCCACGCTAGCGCGGCGTCTCCCCTTAAGTCGGGCGGCACGCGCCCTTTTTTTCGCGGCGGCGACGATCGATGCCATCACCGTCGCCGCGCCGTGCGCTCTCCATGTAATTGTCTGCACATAGAGTGCGCGCGACCGCCCTGGCAGGCCAAGCGTCGCGCTGGGCCTGTTTGTCTGCGACATTTTGACGCGGACGGTCACTCCATCCGGGGAATTCGCCGGGGCGGGAAGCCGTGGCGCGCCAAGTGCATTCGACTTCCGGTGCCCTGGCGTGTTTAAATACGGTTAGAGGCCCGCTTGCGGCTGTTCCGCCGGGTCTCGGGCAATCGGCCTTTTGCCAGGAGGCGCGATGGAAGACCTGTTGGCCAAGTTTGGCAAACAGAGGTGGGCTCCCTATCTCTGCATCGGTACCGCTCTGGTCTTGGTCGTACTGCTCGGCTTGTGCGGCGCCTACTTGGAGTTGGAGCGGGCACGAGCCTCGGTCACCAGTTCGATTGTCGGCCGGCTCAGGTCCCACGCGGAGCGGACCGCAGGACACCTCGAGAATCTGGGCGCCGAATCGGGTACCGGCGCCGATTTGGCAACCGCGCGGAATGCGCAATGGCTTCGCGCCCACTGGAGACGCGTGATTCCACAACCGGAGCGCGTGTACGGCGCCGTCATCGACGATGACGGGCATATCGTGGCCCACAGCGATCCAACCCTCGAAGGAGGGCATCTGCCAACGAAATGGTTTGACCGGGAACTTACCGCGGCTGGGCCGGGCGTGGTCGAAACATCGTGCCGCGAATTGACCGGCGGCGTTCGCAGTTTCGATATCCAAGCACCCATTTCGGTCGGCGGCGAGAAACTTGGCACTTACCATTCCGGACTCAATGCCGCCTGGTTCGAAAACGAAGTGGCCTCGGCCGAAGCGACCGTCCTGCGCCGCTGGTTCCTGGTAACCGGCGCCATCGTGTCCGTTGTTTCCGTGGCGGTGTTCGCGCTGCTGGCCATCATGCGCCGCAATGCGACGCTGCGCCGCCAACTCGATCGTGCCGAATTGCAGCGCGTGACAGCGATTAATCGTCTCATCACGGGCTTGGCGCACGAGATTCGCAATCCTTTGAATGCCATCAAGCTGAACCTGTTTTCGGTCAACCGCCGACTTACCCGGTCGGCGGGACCCCAGGACCAAACGGCCACCCACATGATCGAGGCGAGCGCCCTGGAAGTCGGCCGCGTCGAGGAACTGATGCGCGAGCTGCTGGGATATGTCCGCAACGAGCCACAAGTCGATGAGTTGGTGGACCTCGTTACCGAGGTCCGCGACGCGGTGACCTTCTATCAGCCTCTCTTGACGGAAGACCAGATCCATCTGCACGCGGAATTGCCCGACGAAGCAATCGAGGTACGCTTGAATCGACAGCGGCTGCGGCAAGTGCTGCTGAACCTGCTTACGAATTCACGTGAAGCGCTGGGCGAGGAGGGGCAGATCTGGATCAGAATTCGGCGCCAGGAAGAATCTGCCGAGGTGGTTATCGAAGATGACGGGCCGGGTATACCCACCCGCGATCAAGACAAAGTGTTCGAACCGTTCTTTTCGACGAAAAGTGCCGGCGTGGGCTTGGGCCTTACGCTGGTACGCAACTACGTCACCCAATTCGGTGGCGACGTGCAGTGCATTCGTAGCGCGAAACGGGGCACCTGTATTCGCATTTCCATTCCATTGGCTGAAACCGCCACATTAGCGCGAGGTGTAACGTGAGTGATGAAGCAGCTATTCTCGTCGTCGAAGATCAACGTGCCGAGCGCGATGCCCTGTCGCGCATGCTCGAAACCGAGGCTTATCGAGTTGTGGCGGCTCGAAACCCTCGCGAAGCCATGGCCTACGTTCACCAACCGATCGACCTGGTGATCTGTGACTTGCGCCTGGGGACGGCCAGCGGCGTCGACGTGCTGCGCGACTGGCGGCGCAGCCAGTCGCGCACGCCCTTCATCATGGTGACGGCCTATGGCGACGTGCCGACGGCCGTGGCCGCGATGAAACTCGGCGCCGAAGACTATATGACAAAGCCGGTCGACCCCAGCGCTCTGTTGGGGCTCGTGAACCGTTTGCTGCGCACCGACCGGCGCGAGGGACAACCGGCCTCGTCCGCACCGGGGGCGCATGATGATTCCGAGCATGAGTCCGTCGAATCGCACGAGGGGAGAGCGCTCGAGGTTCTGGAACGACGTGCGATTCTCGACACGCTCGAACAATTCGGTGGAAACCGCACGCGCGCCGCCGACGCGCTCGGGATCTCGGTGCGTACGCTGCAGCGCAAGCTCAAAGCCTGGGGAATGGCTCACGAAGTTTGAACGTCGGC
Organism: Pirellulales bacterium; assembly: GCA_035546535.1. Lineage (NCBI taxonomy): Bacteria > Pseudomonadati > Planctomycetota > Planctomycetia > Pirellulales > Pirellulales bacterium. The sequence goes on from DASZWQ010000058.1 coordinate 2,472, forward strand.
GTCAGCTTGGATGGTGCCGGCGATGTGCAGATCTATCTATTCCGCGCTCTCCGTCTGCGCGGCCAAGGTATTGCGGAAGGCCTGCTCCTTCTTCGCAACGAACTCCTTGTAGCCTTGGGGATTTACGAACGCGTCGGCCTGTCCTTTTTGGAGAAGGTCGTATCGCTCGATCATGCCGTAGTAGCTGCCGTGGGCGCCGAGAAACACGTCGCACGGCAAGGCTTTGAGAACCTCGAAGGTCCTGGCAAAATCCGCGGCGATTTCGGGATAAGACTCGTTGCCCACCAGCTTGAATCCAGGATTCACGTTGGGGCTGCCGACGACGACGACGTCATGTTTCTTGCCGCCGTCTTCGACCTGCCATGCCCACGTCGTGCATCCGCGTGTGTGACCGGGAGTCCGATGGGCGACAAGCGTTGCGCCCCCGAGCTTGACTTGATCGCCGTCCTCCAGAACTCGGTCGACCTTGCACGGCTGCCAGCGGCTGGTCACGTACAGGTACTGGCCAACGCCACCTGACGCGATGACCTCGTGATCGCCGCGCATGACATACACCTTGGCCCCCGTTGCCTTCTGGAGCAGTGCGTGGCCGGCGACATGGTCCGAGTGCGCGTGACTTGCCAGCAAGATTTTGACGTCGGTCATTTTGAAGCCGAGCGACTCGACCGATTTTTGAATCAAGGGAACCGTGCGCTCGAAGCCGCTGTTAATGAGAATATGCCCTTCGGGCGTGGTGATCAGATAGGTGGCCAAATCCTTGGAGCCGACGTAGTAGACGTTGCCGACGACTTTGTGCGCGGGGAACGGTTCGTACCAATCCGACGGGCCTTGGCCAGTGATGGCCACAGCCAGAACCAATGTCGTTAGAAGCATGCGAAGACTCTCCGATCTATCGGCAATGGTTACCGCCCACGGTGACTTCATTCACGGGAACTCGGCTTGGCTGGGCCGCTTTTCTCGTCAGTGGCGGGCGCGGATTCAATGTCATCGCCCCGCTCGATCCGCCCCCACATATGTCCGCCGAACTTTCCATGTTGCCAGGTGCCCGCGTAGCGCTGCCCATCGAAAATGACCTTCGCGGAAAGTTGGCTTCCCAGTCCGGGCAGTGTCGAATCGCTCAGCGAAACCATCGGCGTGTCCCCAGCCCAGACCACGGGCACCGTAATCGGCAGGGTGAGATCCTGGCTGAGGTACTTGACGCGCGCGGTGAAGGTCCAAAGGCCATCCTTGGTCTTCGTAACCGACTTTAGTTCGTAACGTTCCGCCAACGGAAGCTTGTCGGTCTTGACGCCGTCGATCGAGAACGTCCCGACAAGCACCGCGCCGGAAAGGGCTTCGGCAAATTTCTTCTCTCGTTCGGCTTGCGCTACACCGTCATCAGCCCTGACCGAATCGGCGACTGCGAATGCACACACCAATAACAGAACGCGGCGAGCTGTGACCATGTGCTCTCTCCTCCAGCCGGCGTCGAAGCGACGGAGATCGGAACCTGCTCTACGTTGTATCAGGTTAATGGATGGTCAACTATGCTTCCCGCCACTCAAGGCGACAGGCGACCGATGGGAAACGATTTTGATGCCTATCACGAATGCACGGATTGTCGGCAAATCCGGCAACAGGATTCGTCGAACCTGGAGTGCCTTTGTTTCAAGGACCGACGACACCCTTGGGGAGTGATCTACGGTTGACAGGGGCGGTGGGGGCATTCGGTGAAAGCGTCTCTACACAAGGCAGGTCCAGTCTTCTTCTTTTCCCGCGATGGTTCTTGTCGCCGACGGTGGCCAATCCATGGAGACAACGTTCAGCCCAACCATCGCGCCAGCACCCTTACAGACGCGCGGGGCGCGCCGTTGGCTGATCATCGGCTTGAGCATCTGGAGCATTCTGGTCCTGGCCGGGCTCGTGGCGCTCGAGCGCTACGCCAATGCCCCGGGCGAGACGCGAGATCCTCCACGGACCTGGCCCATTGAATCGCAGATCACGCGCGATGGCCGGCCGACGCTTTTGCTCTTTGCCCATCCGTGTTGTGCGTGCACGCGCGCGACTCTCGCGGAACTGGCGCGACTTGCCGCGCGTTGTGGAGACGACGTCGATTTACACGCTCTATTTATCCAGCCGGGCGGTTCGGATTGGTCAGCCCAATCATCGAGCCTCGTGCAAATGGCTCACGCCATCCCTGGCGTCAAGGTTCACGACGACGTGGCACGAAGAGAGGCCAGACGATTTCATTCGCTGACTTCGGGAACGTGCCTTCTCTACGATCGGGATGGTCAACTCATATTCCACGGCGGACTAACACCCGCGCGCGGTCAGGAGGGCGCTAACGCCGGTGCCAGCGCCATCGCGGCGCTCGTTCATGGCCGAACTTCCGAGGTCGATCGCTCCGCGGTGTTCGGCTGTCCCTTGTTTGAAGAAAACTCAATCCCCACCGTCGCTGATACCTGCACCACGAAGTAATCGCGCAAGTAAACGAATGACGGCGGCGACTTGAAACGGTGCGATCGAAAAGTCCGCCGCCCGCATTCCCCTTTTAGGGCCTCTCGAACAATTGTGCGCGGGAGGCGGACCGTCACCTGGGCAATCGCCGTGGCGATGTGGCGAGTGGTGAAGAAGGCCTTTCGGAAGGTTCCGTAACGACGGAAATCTACCTCGTCGCCCACGACAATTCCAAGTCCTCACCGCTTCGCGGTTCGTTGCGAAGCAATCCGTTGCCCTCAACTCATGGAGGCCAGGCGGCACAGGATGCTCGGAGAGACAAGCCGAATCAATTCTGGCTGCGTCGGTTGACAGAATCGCTGACCGGGTCGTCCCAGTGGACGGAGTTCCTGGTAGAATCTAGAATCGCTGGACAGAGGTTGTCTCGTATTCTCCGAGAAAACTCGCACGCGGGCGTAGCTCAGTTGGTAGAGCGCTAGCTTCCCAAGCTGGATGTCGAGGGTTCGAGTCCCTTCGCCCGCTCTGATTTAAGAGCCTTTCAGCTCAAGACTTACCGCCACTGTCCCAAACGTCACCCTCGCGAGTGGTGACAGAATCGGTGACAGAATTCTTCGCGGGCGCGTGGCGCGCTTGCAGCGAAACTCTCCCGGGGATCCCCGTATCTACCTGCGGAGGATCGTCATGGCCCGGCAAGCAAAACCCTGGTTCAATCGCCAACGCAATTGCTGGATGGTCTGGTTTAACGGCAAGCGCGAGAAGCTTGCCGAAGGCCGCAGCAACAAGAAGGCGGCACAAGACCGGCTAGTGGAGCTGCAATTTGAGTCGTCCCGCAATCCTCATCCCGACGCGGGGCA
>DASZWQ010000059.1 GCA_035546535.1 Pirellulales bacterium
GGTGGCGTCGGCACGTTCTGCCGTGGATCGTATCGCCGACGCAAGGCCGCGCGACGCGCTTCGGGACTGGTCGCAATCGCGGCCGGCTCATCGGTCCGATGCCGCGTGAACCAGGTCATCAGGGCCGGCAGCATCACGAGCGATGTAAACAGACAGCACGTCACACCGATGGTCAGCACGCGTCCCAGGCTTTGCAATCCTTGATGGCTGGCGATCATCAGGGCGCCGAAGCCAACGATCGTCGTCAGCGAATCAACCAGCACCGCCACGGCGGTGGATTGCGAGATCTTGTATTTCCCCTTCTGATCGAGGAAATCGTGAACGATGTGTACGCCTTCGTCGACGCTGATCCCCAACAGCAGCGGCAGCGCGATCATGTTGGCCGGATTGAGCGGAATACCCAACAGGCCCAACAGGCCGAACGTTTGCGCCAGCCCCACGGCCAATGGCAAGAGGGCGAGCAACGTGTAGCGAATGCTGCGGAAATCGAAGAGCAATAGCGCGCTGATCACGATCAAGGCATACAGCGCCGATTTCTCGAAGCTCTGCTTCATCTCGAGCGAAGCTTCGTACGCCTGCAGCGGGTTGCCGGTCGCCCGCGGATCGACCGAGCGCACGTCCTGCACGAATTTGCCGAGCGCTTCCATGTCCCAGATATTGCCCCGCCCGTAAATCTTCAGCAGGTGCAGGCCGTGGGCGCCGACGAAGCGGCTGGTCAGGCTTTCGGGCAGGTCGGTCAGCTTGGGCGGCTCGGGATTGGCCATGCTTTTCAGGACGTACAGCCGGCTCAAAAGGTCGCCGGCCATTTGCTGCTGATACTGCGAAACCAGCGCGCGGCACTCCGAGACCTGCATCCGTCGCAGTTTGTCGCGCGACTGCTCCAGATCGACTTCCGCCCGCGACCGTGAACTGCGCCGGGCGATCAACTCCTGCGCCCGGGCCAGCAGTCGCCCCAACTCCTCCGGGCGATCAACCGGAATCACCGGCGGGCGCTCGGGCAGGGTATCCAATTGCTGTCGGATGCGCGCGATCAAGGGCGCTTTCACTTCGTGATCCGAAGGGAGCAGCGAGACAATTTCCTCGGTCCGCTCGATGGAGTCGATTTTCAGGAACTCGGCCTTGCGCTTGAGCAGCTCTTCGCGATTCTCGGCGATCGACAGAGCGTACCACATGCTCTGGTCGCTCTCGGCCAGCAGCTTGCGTTCGAGCTCGACGCTTTCCAGCCCCACCGGCTGCATATTCAAAAGATTGTGGTCGTACCAAAGCCGCGTCATGCCGCAAGAAATCACCACCGTGCCCGCCACCGTGGCGAACAGCAGCAGCCGGGGCATCTTCATCAGCGGATTGATCATCGAGTGGATGGGCAGACTCTCGGGCATTCGCTTGCCATAGCCGCTGCGGTCGACCAGGCAAATGACGGCCGGCAGAATCACGAGTTCGGCAATCGCGCACAAGATGATGCCGCCGCCGGCGATGACCCCCAATTCGGCAATGCCGATGAAGTTCGTGAAGCCGGCGGCGAAGAAGGCCACGGCGGTAGTGATGGCGCCTGTCAGAATCGAGGGCCCCACCTCGAACGAGGCACGGATCAAGGCATCGGGGCAGCTATAGCGCTCGTCGCGCAGTTGCAGATACCGCGCGGAGTAGTACACGCCATAGTCGATGCCGATGCCGATGAGCGTGGCCGTGAACGAGACGCTGAGAATGTTTAAATGCCCTACGACCAGCGTCACGTAACCGAACGCCCAGGCCATGCCCAAGAGCAGCACGAGGTTGGCCAAGAGAGCGTGGCGTATGCCGCCAAAGCCGGCGACGAACAAAGCTCCGACGCCCAGCATCGACACCATGCTGGCCCAGAACATCGACGTTTGGCTCGATCGCATCTCGTCGTTTTCCATGATCGGCAAGCCGGTCAGGCCGATCTTGGTTTCGGGATGCCGCGCCGACATCTGCGCGATCAGATCACGGAGAGCGTCGGTCGCCTCGGTGGCCCTGGCGAACTCGTCCTTGCCCTTGGCCAGCCGTAACGCGACGAAGCCGAGCTTGCCTTCCTTGGTCAGCAGGTACTCGCCCGACAACTCGCTGAGCGTGGCGAACGACTGCGGCATAGCGGGCCACGGCGACTCGTAACGACCGGCGTGCGAGAGCGCTGCATTCAAGCTGGTGGCGAAGCGTTCGGCTTCGGCGTCGATCGCGGCGCCGGCCGGATCGGCCGGAGCACGAGCGCTGGCTTCGAGCCGCGCACAGAGCCCCTCGGTCATATGCCCGAGGTTCAATAGCGACCAGTTGCCGCCGACGATTGGCCCCACCTCGGTCAAGAAGCCGTCGAGCCGCATCAGCTCTTCGGGCGACAGGTAATGCAATCCCTTGGAGCGGATCTTGCCGAGATTGACTTCGTGCAAAACGGCGTGAAATAGCCGCTCTTGCCGCGCCAATGCTTGCGAGATTTCTTGCAGTACAGGAACGACCTGGTCTCGATTGGCTCCCTCGACAACCACGACCGCATCGTCGTCGTCGCCGAATTCATTGATGTATTCGATCCACAGGCGGTTGTAGTCGCTCTCGGGATTTAGAAGATCGAGCCGGCTGGTGTGGAAGCTGAGGCGCGTCGTCGTCAGGTAGATCGAGACACAGGCCAGGGCCACACCCAGCGTCACTGTGGCGACCGGAAAGCGCACGACGGCCCGGGTCAGGGCGCTCATGGCATGCGCTAACAGCGAAAACTCACCCTGCGGCGTCCTATCCGCGGACATGAGGCGATCCATCGAGGTTGGCGAAATCGAAGTGGCAATAACCGCTGCAGCGTGCCACACACGCATCCTGCGCGAGCGCACGCTTCAACCAGGCTCGTGGCAACCGCGTGTAACACGCGGAGGCTCATCCGGGCCTTGTTTTCGAGCCGGCATACGAAACTCGGCAAGCTCGAAAGGTCGGGCATTCTAGCTGCACCCTGACGGGGGGGCAATGCGAATCGATGTCCGACAGCACGCCATGTGGCTTGCAAACTTGTAAGCCGATCGATAGCAATGCGCGCAGCGGAAGATCAAGCGTTGCTTCGCGCCACGAGTCGCGCCAGCAAGTCGGCCGCAGCGCCGTCGTCGATCGCTTCGGACGCCAAGCGCGCTGCCGCGCGCGGATCTGTGGCCTTACCCGCCGTCAGAAGCGCCGCTGCCGCGTTGAGCACCACGATGTCTCGCGCCCGCCCATGTTGGCTGGCCAGCACCCGGCCGATGATCGCCGCGCTTTCCTCGGCGCCGGTCACCAGCAGTTCCGACAAGTCCGACGGCTCGATACCAAAATCCTCGGGCTGCCAGGTGAACTCGCGCAATCGATCGCCGTTAACTTCGGTCACTTGGGTGGTTCCGTTGAGCGTTACTTCGTCCAACCCGTCTTCGCCGCAAACCACCAGGGCACGCTCGATTCCCAATAGGCGCAGGGCCTCGGCCATGGTCGGACGCAACTCGGGTCGGCCAACGCCGAGGAGTTGAAACGGCGCATGCGCCGGATTCGAGAGCGGCCCGAGCACGTTGAAAATCGTCGGAGTCCCCAACTGCTGACGGACGCGCGCGACATTCTTCATAGCCCCGTGCAAGAGCGGCGCAAAGCAGAAGCAGATGCCCAGTTCGTCCAGGCAAGCTTCGACCGTCGCCACGTCAGCTTCGATGTTCACGCCGAGCACGGCCAGCACGTCGGCCGATCCGCAGGTGCTGGTCACGCGTCGATTTCCATGTTTCGCGACCGGCACGCCGGCGGCCGCGGTGACGATGGCCGCGGCCGTGCTGATGTTGAACGTGCGGGATCCGTCGCCGCCGGTGCCGCAAGTATCGATGATCCCTTCGCGGCGGCTGCGGATGGGCGTCATATGCCGCCGCAGCGCCGAGGCAGCACCGGCGATCTCCTGCACGGTTTCCCCTTTCAGGCGCAAACCACTCAAGAACAGCCCGATCTCGGCGTCGGAGCAGAGCCCCAGCATGATGGCTTCAACGGCGCGCGCAGCAACTTCCATGGATAAATCTTCGCCGCCGGCGATGCGCCCCAGGGTCTCCTCGATCAACTGCACGTCCTCCGATGCCGGGAAGCGAACCCGAAATATGAGCCTGCGATTAGCAATTAGTTGTAGTCCAGCGCGCGGCAAAGATCGAATCCGCATATCAGGGACCAAGCCAGCTTAGCCTTGTTCGCGCGACAGGCAGGACTTACAATTTCCGCCGGACGATTTCGATCGATCAGGGAGGGATGACGTTGGACCCCCGCAAGGTGATTCTGGATGTCGACGGGGGCATTGACGATGCTTTGGCCCTGACGATAGCGCTTTTCGACCCGCGCATCGAGGTCACGGCCGTCACGGCCGTCGGCGGTAGCGTTCCGCCGGAGCGCGCCGCGCGGAACGTACAGACGATTGTCGAAACCCTCGACCCACCGCGCTGGCCGCGCGTCGGCGCGCCGACGATCCCTGAGCGGCCCCTACCGGCCGACAATTGCCACATTTACGGCGCCGATGGCCTGGGCAACAGCGATTTCGCCGTTTCCGAGCTGCACCATTTGCACCCGTCGGCCAAGATCATCGCCGACGAGATTCGCGCTGCGCCGGAGGAGGTCACGATCGTCTGCCTCGGCCCGCTGACGAACATCGCCGGCGCCTTTCGCCGCGACCCGGCGCTCGCGTCCCAGGTCGGACAACTGGTGATCATGGGGGGGGCACTGGCGGGCGGGAATGTCACGCCGGCCGCGGAATTCAATATCTATTGTGATCCGGGAGCCGCGCGCGAGGTCTTTCGCCAGCCTGCGACGATGACGCTCGTCCCGCTCGATATCACCAAGCAGGTCGCCATGACCTTCGGCGATCTTGATCGCTTGCCTGCCGAAACGACGCGCGCTGGCAAGCTGCTGCGGCGCATTCTGCCGTTTGCATTTCGCACGCACCGGCAGGAGTTCGGGCTCGAGGGGATGTACCTGCACGACACGGTGGCACTTGTGGCGGCTTTGCACCCCGAGCTATTCGTTACGGAGCGGATGGCCGCCGACGTTGAGACGCAGGGCGAACTCACCGCCGGCGAGACGGTCTTTGACCGACGCAGCGTGCCGCAGTGGCGCCATAACGTTTACGTGGCGACCAAGGTCGATGCCGCGGGCGTGATGGACGTGGTGATTCGCGGCATCAAGGAAGCGGCCCGCGCGAGTTGAAGAGTGAGCGATCCGCGGCCGCGCAACACGATCCCGGCCGGTGAAAACGTCGAATTCGTTGTGCCATGCTTTTTCGCGGCACGCGAATAAGCATGTGACCAACGAGGATCGAACGTGACTCGCGATTGAGCCCCGTTCTTAGGTGCAAGCGACCGTGACAATGCTCATCGCGCGCCATTCGGCATGCTTATTCGCCAGGCGGCGAAAAAGCATGGCACACCGGGTGGATGAGCTCCGTAGACCGCGCGTCTGCTCTATGCGCCCTTACCGCGGTGTGTCGACGACCGAAGACTTGCGGAAGCGGGCGGCATCGCCGACCTTGGCCGTGAGTTGAATTTCGTGTCCGCCACGCCAGACGACAACGGGCACGGCTTTGCCGACCTCGGTCATGCTGACGATATTGACCAGGTGGTCGCCGTCGTCGACCGGGACGCCGTTGAATTTGAGTATCACGTCGTCGACGCGCAAGTTCGCCGCCTCGGCGGGGCCTCCCTCGGTCAGTCCTTCGATGCGTGCACCGTACGGACGTGGCAGGCCGAGTCGGGCCGCCATGGCGGCATCAAAATCCTTGTCGTACGTCACGCCCAAGAAGGCCCGCACGACCACGCCTTTTTCCACGAGATGGCGGGCAACCATCATCACCATATTGATGGGAATGCTGAAGCCGATTCCTTCGAAGCCGCCCGAGTTGCTGACGATGGCCGTGTTCATACCGACCACCTCGCCGCGCATGTTGATCAGTGGGCCGCCGCTATTGCCGGGGTTGATCGCCGCGTCGGTCTGCAAGAAGTCTTGCAGCCGGACTCCTTGTTCGCCCAGCTTCAGATCGCGGCGCCCCTTGGCGCTAATGATGCCCGACGTGACTGAGCGGCTGAGTCCGAACGGACTGCCCATGGCCAGCACCGCGTCGCCGATCTCGAGCTGATCGCTGTTGCCGATCCGTGCGGGCACCAGATCGTCGCCGTCGACGAGCATCAGGGCGATATCGGTGTCGGGATCGGACCAGATCTGCTGCGGGTGCATTTCGTGGTTGTCGTACAGGCGGATCTTGATATCTGTTTTATTGTGGTTCTTGATGACGTGGCGATTCGTGAGGACGTAGTTCTTGCCCGCCATGTCGACAATCACGCCCGAGCCAGCCTCTTCGATCAGTCCGCGGCGCGAGCGGCCCAGGGCTTCGATCCTCTCGGCGTCGATATGAACGACCGACGGACTGACCAGCTTGATGACCGTTTTGAGAATGTTGGCCTGCCGCTGGAACTGGTCGACTTCGCGGGCCAGCAATTCGAATTGCTGCTCGCGCGCCGTCAGCGAGGCGGCGGGGCCGTCGCCGCGTTGGGCATGACCGGCCGTGGGGTAGTGCAGTAGCAGCCCGATGGCCAAACCGGTCGCGAGCAGAGCGCCCGCGACGAAAAACGAAGATCGGTGGCGAGGCATACGCGTTCGATTCCCTGCAAATGCGGCCCCTCACACGGCGCTTGCGCGTCTCGGCTCGCCGGTGAACAAACCCGCAGTGGCGCCCCCCATGATTCGTGACGAAACTCAAATGCACCCGCGAGCAAAAAGCACCCCCGGTGCATGACCGGCGGAACTCGTGACTCACAGGTGCATTTTCGCTTCGCGCCTATTGTTGCGCACGAGGGCGGCGTTGTTCAAGACGTCTCGTGTTACGAAACGTCCAGTTCGATGTCGTTGATCGACAGCTCGGTATCTCCCGAGGACGAATCCATGACGCGTCCCCAGTCGCCTGCTGCACCGCCGGCTCCGCCGTTGCGTTCGGCTTCGCGCTGGCATTCGATGCACAAAGTCGCATAGGGGAGCGCGCTCAAACGAGCCATGGGAATCTTGTTCTGGCACGATTCACACAGGCCATATTCACCGGTGCGGATTCGTTCCAGGGCGATCTCGATGCGCGACAATTCGCGGCTTTCCACCTCGGCCAGCTGGGAGTTGATCTCGTCCTGAGCCGAGTCGAGCGCAAAATCGACAACATCGCCTGCGCTTTGCTCCCGAAGCTGCTTGAGCAGACTCAAGTCTCCCGCTAGCGCCTTGCGCAGCGCGTCGCGGCGCATCACCAGCAGTTGACGCATCTTCGCCATTCCATCTTTGCGTGCCATGCCTTCACCTTACCCGTCCGATGGTCGGCTGCGTCGAAGGTAGACCCCCCTTCGAAAGAAGCCGTGCTCGAACTCGCTGAATTGCCTCGAGTCCCTGTTCTAAACCGCCACTTCGACCGTTCTGCCGAGCCATCCGGGCCGGTAAAAACGGCAACCAAACTATAGTACGCACGACACCCCAGAGAGGTCGGGGAAATCGCGCAGGATTGTACGGCCCCCGTCAAGGGGCCTAACCCACTGACAAACAAGGTCTTGTGAAAGCTGTCACAAGGTCCGTTTCCGGCGAACCCCTTTGCCAGCGAACGACCTCGACCTCGGGAAGGTTGCGAGAAGAATCGGCCGACTTTTCCGTCGGATGATTCTCCGCGAAAGCCGTCCCGCGGACGCTATCCGATAATCGACAGAACCGGCAAGGATATGCAGCCGATTTTGGCCGGCGGGCTGATTTCTGCTCGCCATTCCCAGCCGTTTTTCGGCGGGAAACAGCCCTTTCGCAGAAAAAGAGTGAAGAGGGCGAGGGGTTTCCTCTTGGCCGTCGAAACGTCGGCCTCGTGAACGCGGCATAACGTCATACCGACGCGGCTTGCCATCAGCAGCGCCAGCTCTATGGTTCTTATAGGTCCCCGTGACGGGTTTCGCGTGGCACGCGGAACTTGTTCGTGTAGCGCGTGGCGAGATCGAATCGCTAACTCTTCACTCGGCGGATCAGCACCTCGTAGGCGTCGCGTTTGAAAATCGCTCTTCCCGCCAAGCGCGACATTGGGCCATGATGCCCACAGTCAGCAATATCCTTCGCGAAGGGCATAGCCATGCAGAGCACTGCCGCAAGGACCTGGCAAGGCCGCTCATTTATCGCCGGCCACTGGCGCGATGCACGCGGCGAGGCTTTCGAGAACCTCAATCCGGCGAATACGTCTGAGGTATTGGGCGTCTACCCGCGCGGAAGCGCCACGGAAGTTGACGAGGCCGTGCGTGCAGCGCGAGCCACTTTCGATGCCTGGCGGCGCACGAGCCGCATTCGCCGCGGCGAACTGTTTTTGAACCTGGCGAACTTGATTCGTCGTGACACCGACGGGCTGGCCGCGATCCTCGCGCGCGAAAACGGCAAGGTGCTGAACGAAGCCCGGGCCGAGGTCGTCGAAGGTTTGCACATGGTCGAGTACGTCTTCGGCACGGCGCGGCAGCCGACAGGCCAGGTCATCGATTCCGAGGTCGAGGCCAAGGATTTGTACGTGCGCCGCAAGCCGCGCGGCGTAATTGCGGTGATTACACCCTGGAACTTCCCGTTCGCCGTGCCGCTGTGGATGCTTGGCCCCAGCTTGCTCGAAGGAAACACCACGGTCTTCAAGCCCTCGGAGGAAACGCCGGAAATTGGCGAGCGCCTGGTGAAATTGTTCGAGGAGGCCGGCTTCCCAGCGGGCACGATCAACCTGGTGCACGGCGTTGGCGAGGAAGCCGGGGATGCTCTTGCGCGCCACGCCGACGTGGACGTCGTCGCCTTTACCGGCAGCTACCAGGTCGGATCGCACATCCGCCGCCTGGCCGCCGAGGCCGATCACAAATCGTGCGCCCTGGAGATGGGATCGAAAAGCGCCGTCATTGTCTGCGAAGACGCCGACTTGCCACTGGCCGTGAACGCCGCGCTGTTGAGCGCCTTCAAGACCACCGGGCAGCGTTGCGTTTCCGCCGGGCGCATCCTGGTGCATCGCAGTCAACTGGATCGCTTCGCCGAGCAGTTTGTCGCGCAAGCCAAACGCCTGAAGTTCGGCGACCCGTTCGACCCGACCGTCTTTGCCGGCCCCATGATCAATCAGGCCGGGGTCCAGAAGGTGCTCCAGTACAACGAACTCGCAAGGCGCGAGGGAGCCAGGATTCTCCTCGACGGTGGCCGACTGACCGGTGAGCCGCATGGGCGCGGGCTGTTCCTGTCGCCCTTCGTTTATATCCAGGAGCATCGGCCGGGCGTACGCACGATTCGCGAAGAAGTGTTCGGACCGCACGTGGCGATCATCCCCTTCGACAGCGACCAACAGGCGATCGGTATTTACAACGACACGCCGTACGGCCTGTCGATGGCCGTCATTACCGAAGACTATCGCCGCTGGCGATTGTTCCGCGACGAATGCGACTACGGCATGGGCTATGTCAACTTGCCGTGCATCGGCGCCGAGGTACATCTGCCGTTCGGCGGCGTGAAGCGGAGTGGCAATGGACAACCGTCGGCGGCGGCACTGGTCGATGCCGTGACGCACAAAACAGCATTCACGGTCAACTACGACCGCAAGATCACCATGGCCCAAGGAATGAGCGCGGAAATCACGGACGGAAAGAAATCGTAAACAGCTTTAGGCGAAAGTGGGTATGGGTGCCACTGTTGGCCTGCCCAACAGTGCCTGTCCCATCGCGGTTTTGCACGGGTGGACAAGCCACCCGTGGCACCCTCACCCAGACGTGAGTCAAAGGGAGGATCGATCATGCGTTCCACGATCACCACCACCCCGAACGTTGCTCGTCCGGTTTTGTTGACGTCTCTACCGGGCCCCAAGGCCGCGGCCTGGATTGCGCGCGACGACCAGGTGCTATCTCCCTCCTACACCCGGGCGTATCCGCTGGTCGCGGCCCGCGGCAACGGCTGCACGATCGAGGACATCGATGGCAACCTGTTCCTGGATTTCACGGCCGGCATTGCCGTCACGGCCACGGGTCATTGCCATCCCGACGTCACGGCGGCCATCGTCGACCAGGCCGGTAAGCTCTTGCACATGTCGGGCACCGACTTTTATTACACTCCCGAAATCGAACTTGCCGAACGATTGGCGCGACTGGCGCCAGGTCCGCAACCCAAGCGCGTCTTCTTCACCAACAGCGGCGCCGAATCGGTCGAGGCCGCACTGAAGCTGGCGCGCTACCATACGCGGCGGCAGCGTGTGATCGCCTGCCAGGGAGCCTTTCACGGCCGGACGTTCGGCGCCATGTCGCTCGGCGGCTCAAAGGCGATTCATCAGCGCGGCTTCGGGCCGCTGGTGCCGGGCGTGCATCGGATCCCCTTCAATTGCGACCAGGCGTTACTCGAGGAGCAATTCCGCACCGTTTGTCCGGCCGACGAGGTCGCGGCCATTTTTGTCGAGCCGATCCAAGGCGAAGGGGGCTACCGGTTGCCGGATGCCGATTTCCTGCCGATGCTCAGGCGCGTCTGTGACGAACACGGCATCTTGCTCGTGGCCGATGAAGTGCAGTCGGGCATGGGCCGCACCGGCAAGATGTTCGCCATCGAGCATTTTGGCGTCACGCCCGACGTGGTCTGCCTGGCCAAAGGCTTGGCCAGCGGCTTGCCGCTGGGAGCGATCGTCGCCAAGGCGGATCTGATGGACTGGCCCTCGGGCAGTCATGCGTCGACGTTCGGCGGCAATCCCGTCTGCTGCCGAGCGGCGCTCGCGACCATCGACTTGCTCGAACATGAATACATGCAGAACGCTACCGAGCGCGGCCGGCAATTGCTGGTCGGCCTCCAGCGGCTCGCCGAAAAGGAACCGATGCTGGCCAGCCCACGCGGGCTGGGGCTGATGGTCGCCGTCGACGTGACGCACAACGGCCATCTCGACCCTGGCCGACGTGATGCGATCGTCGAGGCAGCGTTCCATCGCGGCCTGTTGCTCTTGGGTTGCGGAAAAGCGGCTGTGCGATTCTGCCCCGGCCTATGCGTCACGGCAGCGCAGATCGAAAGCGCGCTCGAGATACTGGCCGATGCGTGCGGGGATGCCGCTGCTGCGGCTTAGTTGGCAGAGGGCAGCGGGCAGAGGGCAGTAAAATACAGGGAATGCCGGAATGCTTTCGTAGCGCGACGGAAATTATCAACGTCTGCATTAACTGCCGTCTGCCTGCTGCCCGCTGCCCGCTGCCTACTTTTTCCGCTTACAGCAGGCTCTCCAGCAGCAGCCGCATCTTGCGCATTTCGGCCATGTGATCGACGCCCGACTCGGGCTCTTCCAGGATGTTGACGCACAGCGCGCGGTTATAGCGGAACTTTCCGAGCTGCGTCACCAGGCGGCCGTACTCGATCTCTCCCTGCCCGACGCGGACTTGCAGCTTGTCCTTGGTCGTATCGCGCAGCTGCAGGTGGATCACGTACTTGAAGATCGCGTCGTAATTGCCGCCCTTGTTCGGGCCGTAGACGAAGTGGCTTGGGTCGAGCGTAATGCCAAGCCCTTTGACGTTGTCGCACATCACCATGGCGGTGCTGGGGTCCTGGCTCATGCGGCCCGTCTCGGTCTTCAGGCCGACCTGCACTCCGTCCAGGGAGCCGATGCGCACCAATTCGCGCAGCCGCTCGATTTCGGCATTGAAGGGGGTTCCCAGCTCGCCGGATCGCACCGTGATCGCGACCACCTTCGTGGCTTTGGCCAGCTTGCAGCAGGCCGAGAATTGCTCGTAGTACTGGTCCCCTTCGGCGTCCATATCGACGATGTACGCCACGGGTGTCAGCCGATGTGTCTCGCGACAAGCGGCGATCGCCGCCTCGAGATCGGCAAGAACTTGCGAGGGCTTGAGCTGATTGCCGCTCTCGATGAGCGCGATTTCGACGCGGTTATATTCCAGGTCGACCAGCCGCTGGAGGGCCGCGTCCAGGGGGAGATCAGCAAAGCACTCGGTCGACGCAGCGACAAACACAGGGGCCACTCCTTTGTGTGGAAGCATCGAGCCAGAGGCAGCGCGATCGAAATACACCGCGCGAGCATGCTGGCATCTGTCGGGGCCGACGGCTCTTCCGTGGACGACTGTGCCGCGGACCCCAATAATTCACCTTCAAACGCTGCCGTAGCTTACTGCCCCGGGCCGTCGGCTGGCAACACCCCTGAGTCGTGCAATCGGCCTCGGGCACCGATTGCTATAATGCGCTCGCGATTCGATCAAGTCGGTGACCGGTGTAAGAACGCTAGCCGTCCGGCGCGAGAAGGAGAAGGAATGAGTTCCGAAGATCTTTCACATAGGCCCACCCCTTACCCCGTGCCGCCGACCACCGAGCGCATCATCGTCACGGCGCCGCCTCCGCGGCGCAGCTTGCTGGGGACACTGGGACGCGTGCTTTTTTTCCTGTTCCTGGTCCTGCCCGGCATCCTCGTCGCACTCTTGGTCGTGGGAACGTTGGCGTCGCTCACCGGTAACGTCGAGACCGGTGTCGCTGAGCACTACCATTCCCTTTCGAAAACCGCCACGGACAAGATCGCGATCATCACCGTCGACGGCGCGATCATCAGTGGCGAAGGCTTCATCAAGAAGCAGATCGATCACGTTCGCGACGATAAAAGCGTAAAGGCCGTGGTGCTGCGCGTGAACTCGCCCGGCGGCACCGTGACGGCCAGTGATTACCTGTACCATCACCTGCGCAAGATGCTCGAAGAGCGCAAGATTCCGATGGTCGTCAGCATGGGCGGCATCGCCGCCAGCGGCGGATATTACATCGCCATGGCCGTCGGCGGCGGCGAGAACGTCATCTTTGCCGAGCCCACCACGTGGACGGGGTCAATCGGCGTGATCATTCCGCATTACAACGTCGCGGGCCTGATGAAGACGTGGGAAGTCGAAGAGGATTCGATCAAAAGTGGTCCACTCAAGCAGATGGGAACGCCCACACGCCCGATGACCGCCGAAGAGCGCGAGATTTTCCAGCATCTGGTCGACGACAGCTTTCAGCGTTTCCAGGACATCGTGAAATATGGCCGGCCGGCTCTGGCGACGGATGCCGAAAAGCTCGCCAAGGTGACTACGGGCCAGGTCTTTACCACGAATCAGGCCGTCGCTAACGGACTTGTGGACCAAGAGGGCTACATCGAAGAGGCCATCGATCGCGCCGCCGAGCTGGCAGGGCTATCGCGCACGAGCGCCAAAGCCGTTCGATACAAATCGCACGGCGGATTCCTGTCGATGCCGTTTTCGGCCGAAGCGCGCCCGACCTTGGACCTTGCCTCGTTGATTGACCTGGCGTCACCGCGGGCGTATTTCCTCTGCACCTGGCAATTGCCACTGGCGGCACAGCAGCGGTAACACGTCAGGGATTGTCCGTATCCGTCTTTTCGCCATCGCGCCGATTGGTGCCGTGCGGCCGGCCGCCCGATCGCTCGCGGCCGCTGTCGCCCGCTTTCGCGCGATGCTCGCGCCACAGGTGAACCAGTTCGCGCTGCATCTGCTCGGGTGGTAGGGCCCGCAGGTAGGAGCGCTCGCTGTCCGTAAGATTGTTCTTGAAGAGGTCGTGCAATTCGCCCGGACTGGGCCGGCGGAAGCCGCCACGACGGTCACCGCTCCAGCCAGGCATGCGGGCTTGAAAGATCCAGCCGCGCATGAGCCGCCGCTGCTCTTCTTCGGTTTGCGCCTGATCGAGCATCTGCTGCGCGGGTTCCGAGAGTCCGCTGCGCAGCTCGGCGAGCTCGTCGGCAGTGACCGTGGGTGGCCGGCCTTCGCGTTGTGCCTCGCCCCATCGCTTTTGCAAATCGTATTTGGCGAGCCAGGCGTTCAGCACCTTGACATCCGCAGGATCGAGTCGGTTGCGCCTGCCCTGCGATTGCGCACCGCGCAATTCGTCGATGCGTTTCAGCCGCTCTTCGGCCGGCAAGGCCGAGAGCATAATCCGCTGGCTCGACGGCAACTCGCTGAGCCAGTCCTGATAACCCTGCATGGTTTTCAGCAACTCGTCGCGCTGCGGATCGGCTTCGATCTCTTCCCACAGCGTACGCAACCGCTGCTGTTCCGCGCGGTCGAGCCGCCGGAAGCGCTCGTAATTCTGGGCAAGCTGCTCGCGCTCCTGCGGGTCCATTTGCTCGACGTGGGCGCGGCGCTCGGCAAGCGATTCATCAGCCCTGGCGGTCATCGGGCCTGCGCCCATCAAAGACAGCGCGACTGCCGGCAAACCAAGCCGGAGGGCGACGCTTGTTTTCGGCCTAGCCGTCATGCTTAGGCTCCTGCGGTTGGAAATCGCGGGATTGCAACATGCGCAAGAACTCGATGTCCTCGACGGCGCGATACTGGTCGAGGTTCTCGACCACGGGCAAGTCGCGCAGCAATTGTTCGTCCGCCCGATCGCCAATCACGGCAACGGCGAAAAAGCCGGCCGCCGCGGCCACGGCCATCAGTCCGGCGGCAATGAGCCAGGCGCGGCGCTTATGGCGCGGCGCCTCGGCCTGGATCGCCACGAGATCCTCTTCGGCCTTCAGGGCGATCATCTCGACGGTCGAACGCGTAAACGATTCGTCGACCTGCGTGCGGGGCAACTCCTCGAGCAATTGCCAACTCCGCTCCAATTGCCAGACCTCCTCGCGGATGCGCGGATCGGCGGCCAGCGCCTCCTCGACACGGCGTGCTTCCTGGCTGTCCAATTCGCCGTCGAGGTAGCCGACGAGCTGTTGTTCCAGCTCCGGCCCGCCGTCGTCGGAAAGGGGTTTCTCGCTCATCGACTCATTCCGCGGCGGGACGGTCCCCGCGCTCGAGGTAAGGCTCCAACACTTCTTTCAAGTTCAGGCGCGCTCGCGAGAGCAGCGACTTAATCGCCTCTTGCGACATGTCCATCGTTTCGGCGATGTCGGCGTAGCTCATGTTCTCGAATTTGCTCAGCAGTACGGCCATCCGCTGCCGTTCGTTCAGCGCCTCGATGGCCAGTCGCACGACTTCACGCATTTCGGCTTTGTCCAATTGCCGTGCCGGCATCAGGCCGCTGGCGGCCTGGGCCAATTGATCCAGGCGGTTGCCGCCGGAGCTGCTGCCGTCGCTCACCGAAAGGCTTACTTCGCGACGTCGTGAACGCGACCGGCGGGCGTTTGCCGCCACGTTGTTGGCGATCGTGAACAGCCACGTCGAGAACTTGGCGCCTGGCACGTACCGCTTGCGCGAGCGGTAAACGCGCAGGAAGACCTCTTGCGCCAGGTCCTCGGCCTGGTCTCGGCCGCCGACCAGATGATCCAAAACCGTCACCAGGCGGTTCTGATACCGGAGCATCAATTCTTCAAAGGCTGCCGCGCTGTCATTGCGCACCTCCAGCATCAGCCGCACGTCCGGATCGCGCAGCTCGTAGCCGTCGGGCGAATGATCGCTAGTCGCCAACCGTGCCCCTCACGTCACGAAAAAAAGCATTTGTCGCTCGACACGCTTCGTAAGACCTTTGGTCAGCGAAGCCTTGAGCACGTCACCTCTCATGCGTCTCATTCAGCATACGCTCGTTCGGCACCATTCGCAGCATCGCTGTTTGCCGCAAATTCGCCGCTGGTCGCAATTCGAAGGCACTTGCCAGGCCTCAAAAGATCTAACCCCGCCAGTGAAAGAGGGTTTCTGGCGCCCTTGGCACAGGCGAATTCGACAATTCAAGTCCGGCGTTATAGGTGACGTCACTTATTCGCTGGCAAGTGCCGCCGGAGCCGGCACGGTTTGCGAACGACGCAGTTGCCCGCATGCCGCGTCGATGTGGTCCCCTTTCCGCGTGCGGACTTGGACGTTGATGCCCGCACGCTCGAGGATGCGCAAGAATTCCTGCTGTGCCCGTGCCGTCGGCGTCCGATACGGAAGTCCGGTCACCGGATTGTACGGAATGACGTTAAGAAGCGCCATTCGCCCCCTCAGCAAGCGGGCGAGCGCCTGGGCGTGCTCGGGGCGATCGTTCAGTTCGCCCAAGAGGACGTATTCGAACGTCAGGCGTCGATGGTTGGCGGCGAAAAAGCGATCGGCCGCAGCCAGTACCGTGTCGAGCGGGATGTTGCGGCTGACCGGCACCAATTGGCGGCGCAATTCGTCATCAGGCGCGTGCAGACTGACCGCGAGATGATATTGGCAGTCTTCGGCCGTCAGCCGGTCCATGGCCGGCGGCAACCCGACGGTCGATACCGTGATCTTCCGCGCCCCGATTCCTAAGCCTTGCGGACTCGTGGCTTCGCGCAATGCAGGCAACAGCGCGGGCAAATTGGCCAAGGGCTCGCCCATGCCCATCACGACGATATTGCTCAGTCGTTCTTCCGCCGGAAGCAGTCGCGCCAGGTGCAACATCTGCTCGACGATTTCGCCGCGGGACAGATTGCGCACCACGCCGTCGAGACCACTCGCGCAAAAAACGCAGCCCATCGCGCAGCCGACTTGCGTGCTGATGCAGATCGTGCGTCGCTCGTGCTCGCGAATCAGCACGCACTCGATGCGTTGCTCGTCGGCCAACGCCAGCAGCAGCTTTTCCGTGCCGTCGGCGGCCTCGCGGTGCAGGGCCACTTTCGACGTGAGGATCGTGAATTCTTCGGCCAACAGCTGCCGCAGTTGCCGGGGCAGGTCGCTCATCTGGTCGAAGCTCGTGGCCCGGCGCTCGAATATCCAACTGCGGATCTGCGCAGCGCGATACCCCGGCTGCCCCTTTTCGGCCAGCCATGTGCGCAGGTCGTCGTCAGTAAGATCGAGAATCGGCCGCACGGTCTTTCCCAACATTCGTGGCTCGATGGCGAATAGTCGATTATAACGCCCCCTGGCTGGCCGTCTTTCACGGCCGCAGGAATCGGTTTGACACTTCCGATCGCGCGGGGGGACAATGCCGCAGCGTTCCCATCACCAGGAGCTATCCCGGGCATGTCTAATGTTGAGCGATTCCAGGCCGAGCCGCCCCCTCCACCGTCGGGCATGAGCACCACGGCCAAGGTTGTCCTTGGTTGCCTCGCCGGCTTAGGCGTGTTGTGCCTTCTCCGTTGTGGCAGCTTCGTCGGATTGAGCTGGTGGGGGATCAGCAAGTTGAAGAGTTCCGTCCTGCGCGAGCCGGCACAAATCCAGGCCCTCGCCGCCGACGTCGGCACGATCGACGTCCCGCCGGGCTTGCACCCCGAGGCGGGCATCGACATGCGCATCCCGTTTGTCGATCGTACCTTCCTTAAAGCCGTGATCTATACCGACGATCGTCACAGTCAAATCCTGGCGCTCGCGGAATTCTCGGAAAACTTTACGGCTGTCGACGAGAACCAACTGCGCGACAAAATCGATCAGGCCTTGCACGATTCGGACGAGCACGAAGGCGACGATGATTTTCGTGTCGAAGAGACCCACACGGTAACACTTGAAATCCGCGGACAGCCCGCCGAATTTCGCATCGACCAAGGGGTTGATAAGCACGACCATAAACTCATCCGCGCGTTCGGCCGATTCGATGGACAGCACGGCGTGGGCCTGCTCTTTCTGCAACTTGACGGCGAACAAAACAGCCGCGAGCAGGTCGAACAAATCCTCCGCTCGATCCACTAGATGTCCTGGAACCGTGCCCGGGTCGGCTTGCAATTCGCCCCGTAATCCCTAGGATCGGCCCGTCGAGTTCGCTCGCGGTACGTGGGGCGAGTCTTGGTACACGGCGCACACGCGCGGGGAGTGCACGGACGATGTGGCTTCGAAACCAGCGCATTCAGCGGCTCATCGGCGGTGGCCTTTTCGAACGCGCGTCGATCGGCGCTGTATCGCGGCTCGAGCTCATGGGGCTTTCGAGTCACAAGGATCGGGACGTAGTGCGGCTGATTCGCCGCACGCGTCGCGAGCGCCGTTGGCTGTTGACGTCGAACGAGGCCTTCATCGTTTATTCGTTGGCCCGGGCCCAGGCCAAGCGGGATGCCGCTTTGGCCGAAGTCGGGACCTACCAGGGAGGCTCGGCCCGCATGATCTGCGAGGCCAAGGGCGATCGCCCGCTGCACGTCTTCGACACGTTCGAGGGCTTACCGCCCGCCGCGTCGCAAGACGGCCATGTGCATCGCCAGAACCAATACGCGTGCAGCCTGGAGAGCGTGAAGAGTTATCTGTCCGGCTACAAGAACGTGTCGTTCTACAAAGGAATTTTCCCCGACACTTCCGGGCCCGTCGAGAATCTGCGTTTCTCGTTCGCGCATTTCGACGTCGACTTATACGAAGGCACGCTGGCCTGCCTCGAATTCTTTTATCCGCGGATGCTGCCGGGCGGCGTCATGCTATCGCACGACTATTCGATCCTGTCGGGCGTGCGCGAAGCGTTCGCGGAGTTCTTGCAGGACAAGCCCGAGCCGCTCGTCGAGCTACCGACCACGCAGTGCATGGTGGTGAAGCTGCCCTGAGCGTCTGGTGGTACGTCGCCCTTTCTCGCGGGACCGTGGGTAGCATGGACAACTCGCTTGTCCGTGCGCGTAAGGCGTTCCTCGTCGACGAGCGATCGGTCGCGCGCTACGCCGAGTTGGAAGGTTGAGAAGCGCCTGCCGGCGCTCTGTCAACGAGTTGTCAGGGCCACCCGTGATTACCTCGCGACCGGCGCTTTGCTGCCCTGTCCAGTTTGCAACTTGCCTTGCGCCTCTTCCATCTGGCGGTAGTAATCACGCCGCTCGAGCAGCCGGGCCGCTTCTTGATCGAGCACGGCGATCACGTCGCGATGAAATTGCAGGGCCGAGGCCGTGACTTGTGCCGTGACCGGCCCTTCGATGGTGTCGCGAATAGCGCGCGCCTTCGCGGGTCCGCAGGCCAAGAGCAGGCATTGGCGCGATTCCACGATCGTGCCGACCCCCATCGTGATCGCCAGCCGCGGCACGGCCTCTTCGCCGCCGAAGAAGCGGGCGTTGTCGCGAACCGTTTCCTCGGTGAGCGTCTTCAGCCGCGTGCGGCTACCGAGCGACGAGCCGGGCTCGTTGAAGGCGATATGGCCGTCGCTGCCGATCCCGAGTACCTGCAGGTCGATCCCCCCCTCGTCACGGATCATCTTTTCGTACTGTTCGCAGTACGCTTCGAAATCCAAAGCCCGGCCGTCCGGCACGTGCGTGTTGCGTGCGTCGATGTTGATGTGGTCGAACAGGTTGTGCTGCATGAAGTAGCGATAGCTTTGCGGGTGCGTGGGGCCGAGTCCCACGTATTCGTCGAGGTTGAAGGTCACGACGCGCGAGAAGTCCAACCCCTCTTCGCGGTGCATGCGGATCAACTCGGCGTACATCCCCAAGGGCGTGCCACCGGTGGCCAGCCCAAGGACACAGGTCGGTTTCCGGCGCACCAGGGCGGCGACAAATCGGGCCCCGACCCGGCTGACGCCGGAGATATCCTCGCTAACGATCACTCTCATGCTTGAAGCACCCCTGCCGACCAGGCGAAATCGAAGTTTGGGCAATGTACGTGGACTGTTCGCCTGCAACAGCCGGCATTTGTAGCCCAAAAGCGTCTCGGGGCCAACGCCCCAAAGAGGTGACCGCCGAGTTCGTCTAGGAGCATTCTGGGGCGAATCGTATAATCCCCGCCCGAGTTGGGGCCCCTGGGCCGCCTGCCGTTGTTCGAACGAGCATGTCGGTCTCGGTAGAGTTTTTTTGAGTCGGCACGACCATGCGCAAGATCGCGATTCTCAACCAGAAAGGAGGCGTGGGAAAGACCACGACGGCGGTCAATCTCAGCGCTGCGCTGGCGCGTGCCGGACGCCGGGTGACGATTCTCGATCTCGATCCGCAAGCCCACGCCACGCTGCACCTGGGGGTCGAACCCGGGCGCGACGATCGTTCGATTTACGATGTTCTCACCGACGACACGCCGCTGGCGGCGGTCCGCAAAACCATTGAGGAGAACCTATGCCTGGTAGGATCCCACATCGACCTGGCGGCAGTGGAACTGGAACTGGCCGGGGTTGTCGGCCGCGAGGTGATTCTGCGCGATAAGCTCGAAGACGAAGCCGCAAGCGACGATTACTTGATCGTCGACTGTCCGCCGTCGCTGGGCATCCTCACGATCAACGCCCTGGCGGCCGTGGACGAGGTTTTCATCCCGCTGCAGCCACATTTTCTCGCCCTGCACGGCCTGAGCAAGCTGCTGGAAACCATCGAGCTGGTGGCGCGCCGCCTGAATGCCCGGTTGCGGTTGGGCGGGGTCGTTCTGTGCCTGTTCGAGTCGGCCACGCGACTGGCTACCGAGGTCAGCCGGGACGTGAACGCCTTTCTCGATCAGTCGCGCGATCGCCGCACGCCCTGGGCCGGCGCGCAGGTGTTTCAGACGCGCATTCGCCGCAACATCCGCCTGGCCGAGGCGCCCAGTTTTGGCCAATCGATCTTCCGCTACGCTCCCGACTCGCACGGGGCCGAGGATTATCGCTCGCTGGCCGATGAAGTTCTCAGCGCTGCCAGCAGAGCCGAGGCCGATGCGGCAATCATTACGGCACGTTCGGCCTGACAGGATGGCGCCGCTCTTGTCGCGCCGCAGGCCGGCTAGACAACGACGCTCACCAGCGCCTGAAAGCCCGGGTCCGACCGGATCGGATCGAAATCGGGCTCGCCGCCGACCAGATCTTTGAAACGCGGGTTGACATTAATCGCCCGCGACAGGTAATCGAGCGCCTGCTGCTTGAAGCCCTTCAAGCTGTAATAGCAAGCCAGGTTGTAGTCGATCAACGGTTCGCTGGGCTCGACCTCGTGGGCACGTTCAAGGCTATCGATCGCGTCGTCCAGCCGCCCGGTGCGCTTATAGCACCAGCCCAGCGCCATCCATGCGTGAATATTGCTCGGCGCCAGATCGACCGCATCGACGAGCAACGGCACCGCTTCTTGATAGTTCTCGAGGCTCCGAAGCGCCTCGCCCTTCAGGTAGAGCCACTGTCCCTTGAAGGTCGCCGGTTGCTCGACGCGCTCCAGCAACGCCAGCGCCTGGCGCGGCATCCCCAACTCGAGATAGCCTTCGGCCTCTCGGAGGACTCGCTGCAATCGAATGCGGTTGCTTGCCAGCACGATTTGGCCCCGGTCGAGGTACACGTGCCGAGTTCTGGCGGTGCGCGGTCAACTCGACACTCTTCTATTCTACGTGACGTTTGCAAAATGCCGAAATCGCGACGCTACCGCAAACCACGTTGCGATCGATCGCATTCAATAGGTACTTACGGAACTGCGGCGGGGTTCGATCCCCTCTAGATTTATTTCGGCCATTTAAGGTTCACGCCCCAAAAAGAGATGGGCGGATCGCGCCATCAAGTTTGGAATCTGCAGGGAGTTTGCCGGTTCGCCGGCGCGCCGCCGAGGCGCGAGGAAACGTCGAAAAATCCCACACGTATGTGGCAAAAAAACGACGCCAGAGGAAATTGGCCTGGTCGCTTCACGGACGCAACAGCCGGAACCGCAACTGGTTGCGGCGTGGCGCGCAAGGGAGAATCGTCGCTGGCGCGCTGGTTGCGTCGCGGGGATTCTCCAATCCGCCGCGCTTCTCACCGCTTTCCGCCTCGGCCCCAGCGAAGAAATCCCCTTGAGTCGCACTTTTCTCTGGCTTTTAATTCTCCTCGGAGTGCTCGTTTCCGCCGGTCCGGCACTGCTTTCGTCGTCGGCGCGTCCTGTTTTCGCGGGCCGCTCGTGGCGCCGGACGAACGACGGCTGGGAACGGATGCCACGCTGGCGAGCGCCGGAAAAATCCAAGCGGTCGTTGCTCCATCCTGCCTCGCTGGCATCCGTGCAACTGGCGCTGTCGGTACTCGCACTTTCTGGATCGTCGGGGATCTCACCGTACAGGCGATGAGAAGCCGTTCCGGCAGTCCGCCAAGCACGCTCTCGCGTTTCTTCTTCGTTGCCGGTTGGCTGCGCCGTGCCCCCCGTAACAACGGCCGGGCCGGTTTTTTGGGATACTTTGCCGGCGCTTGCACGGAAAAGCTCCGGCTGCGGCACTAACTATTGCAGAAGCATCGCCCATCGACGGTGGTGCACGTTCCGCGGTCCTGGCCGGAATTCGACTTATGCGTTTGACGCTGCGTTACTTGCTTGCGTATCTCGACGATCAACTCGAGCCCGCTGACGCCCAGGAAATGAGCGAGCGGATCGAGGCCAGTTCATTCGCGACCGACCTCATGCACCGGGTGCGCGACGTCAGTCGCCGTCTGAAGCTGGGCGCTCCGAAGATCTCGGCCCGCGGACTGGCAGGCGACCCAAATACCGTCGCCGAGTATCTCGATCACACGATGCCCGCCGACCAGGTCCCCGAGTTCGAGAAGATTTGCCTGACTTCGGACGTGCACCTGGCCGAAGTCGCCTCGGCACATCAGATCCTGGCACTGGTTCTCGGTGAGCGGGTTGAGGTCGACCCCAAGCTGCGCCGGCGGATGTACGAAATCCCCGAGCACGAACAGGCGCTGGAGCGACAGAAGTCGGAAACCGAGGGGGAGGAGATTGACGATGAGCCGGTCCCGGTTGGGCCGCGCAAGCGTCGCCGTCCGGAGATTCCCGAGTGGCTTCGCGAGAAACCGCAACGGAACATTCCTTGGGTTCCGCTGACCTTGGCCGCCGCGCTACTGATCACGGGCACCGTGGTGACTTACGTGTTTATGCATGTCCCACCACGGGTAGCTTCCGAGGTGGAGGTGGCCGACAGTGGCGCAAACTCGGTGGCCCCTCCCGCGGCGCCAGAAGCCAATGGCGACGAAGACAAAGCCACGGTGGCTGATGCGGCGGCCATTACCGAGGAACCTGGCGAGCCGGCCGGTTCCGGGACTGAGGTCGGGTCCGAATCGGCTCCTCCGTCGGATGTTGCCGCTGCGGGAATTCCCGCGGCGGATTTGCCTCCGGAGAATTCTGCGCCCGTGGCGCCAGCCGAGGAAGACGTCGCCACTCGCCCAGCAAGCCCTTTACGACCGGCCTCGACGGATGAAAGCGCTTTCGACACGGACATCCCGCCAGCGGGCGACGTGGCGGCCATGCCAGCAGAGCCCCGCACGGCGCTGTCGGATCCGGCACTATTGCCCGAAAACGAACGGCCGCAGGAGGGCGAAAGTAACGCCTCGGGCGCGGTTGCTGTTGGGCGATTGGTGAACGACAGCGAGCTGCTTTTGCACGGTGCTGGCGGTGCGGGCGACTGGCAGCGTTTGAGCGTCCGCGATCCGCTTTTGTCGGACGACGAGCTATTTGCTCTTCCGACCTTTCGACCCGGCGTGGCTTTGAGCACAGGTGGCGGCGCCATCGCGCATCTGCTTGGAGGATCGGTCGTCCGATTGACCTCCCCCGACCCTAACGGGGTGCCTGGCCTGCAAATCATCGATGGGCAGGTCGTCGTCGCCACGGCAGGTAAGCCCGGCACGCAACTCAATCTGCAGGTAAATGACCAACTGTACACAGTGACGTTTCTCGGTCCTGACGCGCGGATCGCGATCGACGTTCGGCGGTGGCTGCCCGACGGTGCAGACCCGATGGAAGTTGCCGCGCAGTCGACCGCTGACCTGTATGTGCCGAATGGCGAGATCGAATACCAGTCGACGGGCGCTACGTCGGCCATCACCTTGAAGGCTCCGGCCATGCGAACGCTGATCGCGAAGCAAGGTCCCGACCCGGGCGACGCGACCAACGAGGCGGTCTTCCCGCCCTGGATCAACGGAAATCCGCTCAGCCAGGTGGAAAAATGGGCCGCTGATGCCGTCAGCAAGGAGCTGCTGGTCGACGATCCGACAGGGCAGCCGCTGCTGGCGCATTTGCGCGAGCTTGCCCAAAATCGCCGCGTGGAGGTGCGGAATCTCGCGGTGCAATGCCTGACGCTCTTGGGCGACTTCGAGGGCTTGCTACCCCTGTTGAATGACGAAAAGCAACGCACCAACTGGCCGCACCAGATCGAAGCGGCGCGGCGTGCCATGGACCGCAGCCCGCAGGTCGCCAAGCAATTGCAAGAGACGCTGGAAGGACAGCGCGACCCGGTCAAGGCGAAAGAGCTATACGAAATGTTGCGCGGCTACTCAAAACGGCAGTTGCAAGATGGGGCCGCAGCCCGGCTCGTCGCCGACCTCGACCATGAAGACCTCGATTTTCGTGTGCTGGCCTTCTGGAATTTACAGCGCGTTGCGGTGGGAACACTGGGATACAAGCCCGAATATGCCCCGGCCAAACGGCAGAACGCGGTGCGGGCTTGGAAGCAGCGACTGGCCGACGGCCAAATCGTCCCGAAGTGACGCGTCGGATCGGCCGGTGCGCGAGAGAATCGGCGTCTTTCCCGCCGCTAATCCCCTTACGCCAACGCGGAGATTGGGTAAACTGACGCAAGAACAACGAGCCGCCTGTGGCGTGCTCGGCCCCGCCTGCTGTTGTTGGCCCGGCGCGGGAATCGTTAGAATGGGCGGTTTTATCGCGCACGGCCCTGCCCAAAGGGCAAGATCACCAACAAGTTAGGAGCGGCGCGGTGCAGATCAGCATCTCAGCCCGGCATGGACATCTCAGCGAATCAACCCAAGCCAAGATAACCGCGAAACTGGAGAAGCTTCCCAAATACTTCGAGCGGCTCACGGCGGTGGAACTGACGGTCAACCTGGAAAAGCGCGATGCGCCGCTTGTGGATTTGCGCGTTTCGGCGGAACACAAGCACGATTTCGTCGCGACCGAACAGGCCGAGGAATTGATGGCGGCGATCGATTGTGCGGTACACAAAGTTGAACAGCAATTGCGGAAGTACAAAGAGAAAGTTCAGGACCACCATCGCAGTCCCGGCCTTCGACAGCAAGGGACCAGCAGCGAGCCGGGTTCCACATAGAGGTGCCGGCAGCCGCTTCCGGCGGCGCGGCAAAAAGAAGGGAGTGGGCGAATGAAGTTCGCAGATTTCGTAAGCCGTGAGGCCGTGCGTGCGGATCTCACGGCCGACGATAAAGAGTCAGTAATTCGCGAGATGACGCAGGCGCTGCTCGACGCCGGCAAAATTCCCACCTCGGAATACGAAGGCATCATCAAAGCGATCCTCAAGCGCGAGGAGCTGGGAAGCACGGGCATCGGCCGCGGCGTCGCTGTGCCGCACACCAAGCATGCCAGCGTTGATCGATTGATCGGCACGGTCGGCGTCAGTGCCGAAGGAGTCGATTTTGACAGCCTCGACGGTGAAAAGGTCAACTTGTTCTTTCTGTTGATCTCGCCGCCGGATCGGCCTGGCGATCACTTGCGGGCCTTGGAAAACGTGTCGCGTCAGTTGCGCGACGAGACGTTCTGTAAATTCTTGAAACAGGCCAAGAACGCGGAGGAGATTCTGCAACTCTTGGACGAGGCGGACAACAATCAGTTCGTTTCCTAGTACCGTCGCAGCAGCGGCGGACCGTGCCCATTGCCCGTCCTTTGATTTGCCCGCGAATGAGCGAACAAACATTGCAACGAACCGTGATCGTCACGAACCCGCAGGGATTGCACGCCCGTCCTGCCGATTTGTTCGTGAAGACGGCCAGCCGGTTCGAATCGAAAGTCGAGATCATCAAGGACAGCGAACGCGTCGACGGGAAAAGCATCCTGGCCATTCTCACCCTGGCGGCCGCCGAAGGAACGACCCTTCAGTTGGAAGCCACGGGCCGAGACGCGGCAGCCGCGCTCGAAGCCTTGGCAGAATTAATTGCACACAACTTCGCAGAAGACGAGACAGCGTGTTAGAGATTACCTGAGGTTCGGCGACGCGCTGCACGGCAGCTGAAAATGCCGTCGCGACCGCCGTGCCTCGAGCCTCCCCTGGTGGCAAGCAAAACTCAACGGTCCTCCTGCCCATAATCGCGCGCAGGAAGGTCCACCGAGCGTCCGGATGGGACGACTTGCCTGCCCCCTTGGTGACGGCGCCGCGGCGAGTTTGTGGATGCCGCCACCTGTGGGCGTTGCCCCTTGCTTACGGCAGGTGACGTACGGCACCTCGGGCTCTTTCGCGCCGCCGCCGGAGGATGTCGTTGCCTGCCCTTGCGCCGTAACGGCGCGGGCACAGCGCACCAAATAAGGAATCACATGCAGCGGTTGCAGGGGATCGCCGTTTCGCCCGGCGTGGCGATCGGCGAGGCGCTGGTCATGGGAAACGAGGGATTTCGCATCCCTCGCCGGTTCGTCGCGCGCGACGCGGTCGAAGAAGAACTGAGCCGCCTCGAAGCCGCCTTCGCCGAAAGCATTCAACAGGTCGAGCACAATCGCGACGCTGTCTCTCTCGAGTTGGGACGCGAATATGGCTCGATCTTCGAAGCGCACCTGCAGATGTTGCGCGATGCACGACTGCGCAGCGAGCTCGAGCAGCTCATCCGCGAGCGGCATTACTCGCCGGAATACGCCGTCAGCCGGGCCTTGCGGCGCTACGTCAAAGTCTTTCAATCGCTCGACAACAGCTACATGGCCGAGCGAGCCACGGATATTCTCGATATCGAGAAGCGGCTGCTCCGCAACCTGCTCGGCCGCCGGCGCGAAGAAATCTCGTCGCTGACCTCGCCCGTGCTGATCTTGGCTCACAACCTCACGCCCAGCGAGGTGGCCAATCTCGACCGGCAATTCGTCCGCGCCTTTGCCACCGAGGAAGGAGGCTCCGGCAGCCACACCGCGATCGTCGCGCAAGGGCTGGAGATTCCCGCCGTGGTCGGCATCGGCCCCTTTCTGACGGATATTTCCGGTGGCGACCAGGTGATCATCGACGGCGACCGCGGCCAGGTGATCCTGCAGCCGGATGAAGAGACTCTCTCGCGCTACCGGCGCGACGAAGAGCAACATCGCTCGCACGAGCTGCAACTGGCGGCGCTGCGTGATTTGCCGGCCATAACCGCCGACGGTGAGCAAATCGAACTGTTCGGCAACATCGAGTTTCCGCATGAGGTGCGCCATTGCTTGAGTCGTGGGGCCGGCGGCATCGGCCTGTACCGCACCGAGTTCTTATATCTCGGCACGCAGACGCCGCCCGATGAAGAGGGGCATTTTCAGGCGTATTCCAGTGTCGTGCGGGCGATGGGGGACCGACCGGTCATCATTCGCACGTTCGACCTTGGCGCGGACAAGGTCCAATCTCAGCTTGCCGTCGAGGAAGAGAAGAATCCGTTTCTGGGACTGCGCAGCACGCGGCTGGCCTTGCGCAATCTGCCGATCTTCCGCACGCAATTGCGCGCCATCCTGCGCGCAAGCGCCCTGGGTGACGTGCGCGTGATGTTCCCGCTCATTGCCACATTGCTCGAGCTGCGTCAGGCCAAGATGGTGCTGGCCGATGTCATGGAAGATCTGGACGAGCGCAACGAGCCGTTCAACCGCGATTTGCCGGTCGGCATGATGGTCGAGGTGCCTGCCGCGGTGCTGATGATCGACCAGTTTTGCGAAGAGGTCGATTTTCTCAGCATCGGAACGAACGATCTGATCCAGTACACTCTGGCCGTCGATCGCAGCAACAAGGACGTCGCTGATTTGTACAGCGCCAGTGATCCCGCCGTGCTGAAGCTGGTGAAGCTGGCGATCGAATCTGCCGACCGGCACGGCAAATCGATCAGCCTGTGCGGCCAGATGAGCGCGAATTCCACTTACACGATGTTGTTATTGGGCTTGGGCCTGCGGCAAATGAGCGTTTCGGCTGCTGCAGTCCCGGAAATCAAGCGTGTGTGTCGCAGCGTGACGATCGATCAATGCCGCGAGGTGGCCGATCGGGCGCTGGCTTTGGAGAATGCCCGCGACGTGACGAGTTATCTACGACAAGAGATGCAGAACGTATTGCCCGATCTGCCCGATTGAAGGGGCGGCCCGACGGCCGCCAGGCAGGGCGGGAAGTAGCAAGACCAAGCGTTCCACGCTTCGGCAGTGTGGAACACCTTGAGCTGATGGTTCGACGACGAGTACGCATTCGATTTCGCAAACAGGGCGACCTGCGTTGGATCGGCCACCTGGACCTGTTGCGCGCCTGGGAGCGATTGCTGCGGCGCGCCTGTGTCCCCTTGGTGATGACCGAAGGGTGTCATCCGCGTCCGCGGATCAACCTCTTATCGGCGTTACCGATGGGCGAGGCCGGTCTTGACGAAATGGTGGAAGTCGATTTCTCAGGTCCGCAGACCACGGCCGAGTTGCTTGCCGCCTGCGAGCAATCGGCGCCGGCCGGGCTGACCGTAACCGAGGTCGACGAAACTTCGCCCGTGGTTCGCGGGGCGCAACTGCGCGAGATGGCCTATGAAGTTCCTCTTCCGGCCGAGCGCCGCGAGGACGTGACCCGGCGCGTGGCGGAGATGATCGCCGCGCCGACATTGGCGATCGCCCGCGCAGGTGAGCCCGCGATCGATTTGCGCGACTTGTTGATGGGGGCCGATGTGTCGGCAGGCGTGCTGCGCTTTCGCATCCGCGCCAGCCGCGAGCGTAATTTGCGCGCCAAAGACGTGCTGGCCGCCCTCGGCCTCGACGATTTGCGCGCCGGCGGAATCTACCCAACCCGCACGCAATTGGTGCTGGAATCATGAAGGACTCCGCCGTGCCCACCACGAACCGACGCAACGAGCGCAGCTCAGGGACCTATGCCGACAGAAAAGGTTCCAGAATGAAGCAGGAGATGCTCATCAACGTTTCGCAACCCGAAGAATGTCGGATCGCGATCGTGGAAGACGGCGTGCTGGAAGAGCTGTACATCGAGCGCAGCAGCCAGGACAACTACGTCGGCAATATCTACAAGGGTAAAGTCGTCAACATCGAGCCCAGCATACAGGCAGCCTTCGTCGATTTTGGCGTGGGCCGGAACGGGTTCTTGCACATCAGTGACGTCGAGCCGCAATACTTTCGCCAGGGCGGATATGATCCGACGAAACCCATCGAGGGCAACGGCTCGCAGCGTGGCCGCGGTAATGGTCCTGACGAGGAACGTGACGACGAGCGGGACGAGGAGCGTGGCGACCAACATCGCCAGGAATCGCCCCGCCACCGCAAACGCGGCTTTCGCCCCGGGGTTCGTCCCCGCGTAAAACCGCCGATCCAGGACATCCTGCGCCGCGGCGACGAAGTGCTGGTGCAAGTCATCAAGGAGGGGATCGGCACCAAGGGACCGACCCTGTCGACGTATATCAGCATTCCAGGACGATACCTGGTGTTGATGCCGGCACTCGGCCGCGTGGGCGTTTCGCGCAAGATCGAGGACGACGACGTGCGCCGCAAGCTGCGCGACGTCATGCTCGAGCTGAATCCGCCCAAGGGCCTGGGCTTTATCATCCGCACGGCCGGCATCGACCGTACGAAGAAAGAATTGTCGCGCGACCTGGCCTACTTGCTGCGGCTGTGGAAGGTGATCGTCCGGCGAATCAAGAAAATGCAAGCGCCGGTCGACATCTACGAAGAAAGCGACATGATCATCCGCACCATCCGCGACATCTTTACGGGCGACGTGGATGCGATCTATATCGACGAGCCGGCAGCGCACGAGCGCGCCAAAGAGTTCTTGCAGATCGTCATGCCGCGCTATGTCCATCGACTGCAACTGTACGAGGGCAAAGAGCCGCTGTTCCATCGCTACCGACTGGATGAGGAGATCAGCCGGATTCATCAGCGCGAAGTCCCGCTGCGCCAGGGAGGCTCGATCGTTGTCGATCAAACCGAAGCGCTCGTGGCCATCGACGTCAACAGCGGTAACTTCCGCGCGGACGACTCGGCCGAGGAAACCGCCTTTCAGATGAATCTGCTGGCGGCCAAGGAAATTGCCCGGCAGTTGCGCTTGCGCGACCTGGGAGGCGTGATCGTCAACGACTTCATCGACATGCGCAAGGAACGGCATCGTCGCGGCGTGGAACGCGCGCTGCGCGACGCGGTGAAGCGCGACCGGGCCCGCACCAAGATCCTGCGCACCAGCCCCTTCGGCTTGATCGAGATGACCCGGCAGCGGATTCGCCCCAGCCTCAAGCGCAGCGTGTTCAAGGACTGCCCCGGATGCTCGGGCACGGGGGTCGTGAAGACGGCCGAGAGCATGGCGATCGAGGTCGTGCGTACGCTGATCCTGGCCAGCCAGCAGGAGGATGTGGCCAAGGTCGCGGTCACCGTTTCGGATGAAGTGGCCACGTACCTGAACAACAAGAAACGCCGGGAGCTGGCCAGAATCGAGGATAACGCCAGCATTTCGGTGCAGATCTACGGCCGCGAGGCGGTGCCCCCCGAACACCTGGTCGTGGAATGCTTCGACTCGAGCGGCCGGGACGTGAAATTCCAGGGCCGATGACCCTCGACCCGGGCTTGCGGGTCCAGTAGACTACAGGGCCCCGAATTCCGGGCGGTGATCAAACTGACACGGCTAGCCGGCGGCGATTCGCCTCCGGCCGTGGCCGCACGCATAACCATCGAGAGTGTGGAATCGTAACCATGTACGCAATCATCGTCGACGGCGGACGGCAGTTTAAGGTCGAAGAAGGTCAAGAGATCGAGATCGATTTCCGCGACGCCAAGGCCGGAACCGAGCTGAAATTCGAGGAAGTTTTGGCCTACAGCGACGGGGCGAGCACCAAAATCGGCCGTCCTACGTTGGCCGGCGTTAGCGTCGTGGCCGAAGTGGTCGGCGTCGCCCAAGGTCCGAAGTTGGTGGTGCAAAAGATGCGGCGTCGCAAGAACTCGCGCCGCCGTACGGGCCACCGGCAACTGCACACGAAGGTCCGCGTGAGCAAGATCGTGGGCTGAGCGTTCGAGGCACCTCCCTCGGACGGTGCATTCTGGAAAGCTCTCCAGGCCGCTTCCTGATCGGGAACGGCCATTTTTTTTTAGCCATCGGCGCGATGCGGACGAAACGCGGCCGGCCTCATTGACGCAGCCCGCACATCCGCTCGCGGCTGGCTGCCACCCGCCCCCACAAAGAAGTAATTTTCTTCGCCGCCAGCCATGTTGCTATCGCGAAATGTCGCAACCGAAAATCTGGCTGGAACTTAGGACCTGTCAATCGCCGCTTTTCGACCCGCTGGAGAGACATTCGACAAGGCGTAAGATATTCTGGGAAAGCGACTTAGAGGATTGTTAGAAATTGATTGACAGCACGTTCGAATCGTGTACACTTCGGCTTCGAAGCACTTGATATTGTAGTAATATCCACATCTGCCTACAATATATAGAGTGTCGAGTCCGAAGTTTAGATAAGTCAGGAAGACCAGGATGTCGGTGCTCGGAATGGTATCCGGGTTCTAGGCAACCTGCCGAAGACTGCTCTATTGTTGTATACGTCTGTATACTACTGGAAAGGATGCCCTCATGGCCCAGCATGAATTGAGTGCCGGCAAATCGCGATCCGCCGCCGGAACCATCAAGAAGAAATCCGTGCGCCGCTTTCCCAACGGCCTGGTGATGGAGTCACTGTTCTGCCCCCGGGACGTGGCCGATCCGTTCGAGACGGTCGAGTGGGAGATTCGCACCGCCGCCATCAAGGGTGAAGACGGCGAAGTGCTGTTCGAGCAGAACGATTGCGAAGTTCCAACCGGCTGGAGCCAGTTGGCCACGAACGTCGTCTGCAGCAAATACTTTTATGGTGAGCCTGGCACGCCCGAGCGCGAGAACAGCGTCCGCCAGTTGATTCACCGCGTCAGCCGCACGATCGCGGACTGGGGCGAGAAAGACGGCTACTTCGCCACGCCCGAGGACAGCGAGCGCTTCTATCGCGATCTGTCATGGCTATGCCTGCATCAGCACGGCGCGTTCAACTCGCCGGTATGGTTCAACGTGGGCCTGTTCCACCAGTACGGCGTAAAGGGCGCCCAGTGCAACTGGCACTTCGATGTCGAGGCCCAGGAAGTTCGTCAGCCGGAAAATCCGTACGAGTTTCCGCAAGGCTCGGCGTGCTTCATTCAGAGCGTGGATGACAGCATGGAAGACATCATGGAGCTCGCCCGCAGCGAGGCCATGCTGTTCAAGTTCGGCTCGGGCACCGGCACCGATTTGTCGACGCTCCGTTCGCACCGCGAAAAACTCTCTGGCGGCGGCAAGCCGTCGGGCCCGCTGTCGTTCATGCGTGTCTTCGATCAGATCGCGGCCGTGGTGAAGAGCGGCGGCAAGACGCGCCGCGCTGCCAAGATGCAGTCGATCAAGGTCTGGCACCCGGACGTGGTCGAGTTCATCGAGTGCAAGGCCAAGGAAGAAAAGAAGGCGCGGATCCTGATCGAAAACGGCTACGAGTCGAACTTCAACGGCGAAGCGTATAGCTCGATTCTCTTCCAGAACGCCAATCTCTCGGTCCGCGTTACTGACGAGTTCATGCAGGCGGTCGTCAACGACAAACCATGGACGACGCATTGGGTCACCGAGCCCAATCGGGAAGGCCCGAGCTGGCCCGCCCGCGAGGTGATGGCCAAGATGGCCGAAGGCGCCTGGTACTGCGGCGACCCAGGCGTGCAATACGATACGACGATCAACCGCTGGCACACCTGTCCGAACTCGGGGCGCATCAACGCCTCGAATCCGTGCTCGGAATACATGTTCCTCGACGACACGGCGTGCAACCTGGCCAGCATCAACCTGATGAAGTTCCGCCTGCCGGACGGCACGTTCGACGTCGAGCGCTTCCAGGCTGCTTGCCGGATCTTCTTCATCGCCCAGGAAATCCTGGTGGATCACGCCAGCTATCCCACGGCCGACATTGCCCGCAACAGCCATATGTTCCGCCCGCTGGGCCTGGGCTACTCGAACCTGGGCAGCCTGATCATGGCCAGCGGCCAGGCCTACGACTCGGCTGGCGCGCTCGGCCTGTGCGGCGCGATGACGGCACTACTGCACGGTGCCGCGAACCTGACCAGTGTGGAATTGGCCGCCGCAGTTGGCCCGTTCGAGGGCTATCCGGAAAATCGCGAGCCGATGCTCGGCGTTATGCAGATGCACCGCGACGCGGTGGAAGAAATTGACGACGCCTGCCCGGCGTACTTGAAGGACGCCGCTCGCACCTTGTGGGACGACGTGCTGGCCAGCGGCCGCACGCACGGCTTCCGCAATGCCCAGGCCACGGTGCTGGCTCCCACCGGCACGATCAGCTTCCTGATGGATTGCGATACGACCGGCATCGAGCCCGATATCGCGCTGGTGAAGTACAAGCAACTGGCCGGCGGCGGCATGTTGAAGATCGTCAATCAGACGGTCCCCTTGGCGCTCGCGACCTTGGGCTACGACCAGCCGAGAATCGAGTCGATCGTGGCCTACATCGATCGCGAAGATACGATCGAAGGAGCCGCGGACCTGGCCGACGAGCATCTGCCGATCTTCGATTGTGCTTTCCAGCCGCGCAACGGCACGCGTTCGATCTCGTGGCGTGCCCACGTGCGGATGATGGCCGCGGCCCAGCCGTTCCTGTCAGGCGCTATCAGCAAGACGGTGAACATGCCGCGCGACACCACGCCGGCCGACATCGCCGATGCCTACCTGGAAGGATGGCGCATGGGGCTGAAGGCCTTGGCCGTCTACCGCGACGGGTCGAAGGAGAGTCAGCCGCTGTCGACCAGCACCGAGGGGGATCGCGCCGCGGAAAAGCAAAAAGCCGCCCCGCGCCGCGAGAGGCTGCCCGACACCCGTCGCTCGGTCACTCACAAGTTCAGCATCGCCGGCCACGAGGGCTATATCACCGTCGGGCTGTACGACGACGGGCGGCCGGGCGAGATGTTCATCACCATGGCCAAGGAAGGAAGCACCGTCGGCGGATTGATGGATTGCTTCGGCACCGCGGTCTCGATGAGCCTGCAGTACGGCGTGCCGCTCGAAGTGTACGTGAACAAGTTCTCGCATACGCGGTTCGAGCCGATGGGTCATACGAAGAACCCCGACATCCGCATTGCCAAGAGCATTGTGGATTACATCTTCCGCTGGCTGGGCATTACCTTCCTGCCCGGCTATCGCGAGGCCAATAGCGGCAACCTAGGGCATGGCGAAGTGGCCTCTCCGGCCGCGGAGGATGTTCCCGGCGAGACCAGGCCCGTCGCCAGGACGAGCGGCGGGCCAAACGCGGGGGCAGGATCGCCCAAGCCTGCCGAAGCCGTGAAGCCGCTCGAAGCCAAGGGTGCGGCCGCCAAGACCAATGGTCACGGCACCGTACCGAAGCCGCACTTCAACGGCAACGGTAATGGCCACGCCAACGGCAACGGGCATGGAACCAGCAATGGGCACGGGCTGGAAGCCAAGACCTTGCTGCTCGAACGGACCGAACTCGACGTTACTTCGCGCGTACGGGTGCGCAGCGAGCAGTTCGCCAGTTTCCAGGCCGACGCGCCGAGCTGCGACAACTGCGGCGCCATCACCGTGCGCAATGGCAACTGCTACCTCTGTCACAACTGCGGCAACAGCATGGGCTGCTCGTAACGGATTGTCGGGCTTCGTCCCGCGGTCAGTCCATCTACTGGCGGGTGCCACTCCACATGGTCGGGAGTGGCGCCCGTCTTTTTTTGCGCTCGTTGGATACCAGTGTTTGCGGCCGTTATGATGCGCAAGCGAACTAGCGGATCCTCGCGCTCAGGTCATGCGTATGCATTTGCAAATCAGCGGCGACGTTGAACGACCGCAACAGTTATCCGCGACGGACCTGGCAGCGATCGATGCCGAATTCCAGATTCCCGACGTCAGCACGCTCGATCCGAAGCGGCACGGTCAGGCCGTGAAGCTGGCCGGGCTTTTGTCGGTGGTTGGTGTTCGCCCGAGCGCGGCTTTTCTGACTTTGCACTCGTCGGCCGACGATTTCCACGCCAGTATCCCGCTTGATGCGGTGCGCGATCGGGCTGTGTTGATTTATGCCCTCGATGGGGAACCGCTACCGGCGAAGGCGGGCGGCCCGCTGCGGTTCTTTATCCCCGATTTTGCCGCCTGCCAATCGGCCGATGTCGACGAATGCGCGAACGTGAAATTCGTGGACCACATCGAGTTCACCGCCGTTCGCGGCCGGGACAATCGCCCGACGGATGAAGCCGAACACGCGGAACTGCACCGCCGCGAGGAAAGTCACTAGCTGTCCTTGCGCATCGTTTCGAATGCATCCACAGTGTTCATGCCGCCCGAGCGGCACCCGAAGGCATGAAAATATGCGTTGGCGGTTATGTTTCGACGTTGGCTTCCGGGCGATTTACTGAGCAGATTACGCAGATAAGAAATGAGTCGGTCGCCGTCTACGAAGCATAAGTGGATGATCGTTGTCATCTTCAGTTCTCAATCTGTGTCATCTGCGAAATCTGTGGATGGATTGCTTTTGAATCATGAGTGACCGCCCACTAAATCGTCGCCGCTTTGCCAGTCAGATCGCTCTCGGAGTTACCTCCACGTTGGGGTCTGCTCTTCTGACGCGCGTATCGGCCGAGGAGTCTCAGGGGCAGAGTTTGCCGGCGGGGCGTTATGTCGACGTCCACACGCACTTGGGCACGGTCTGGAATACGGGAACCGAACTCACGGCCGAAGCGCTGCTGCGGTGGATGGACACGGCCGATATTGCGCAGGCGGTCGTGCTGCCCTTGGTTTCGCCCGAGTCGAGCAGCTATCCAATCAGTACCGAGTTCGTGCTGTCCCAGACGAAACCGTACCGTGATTGCTTGATTCCGTTCTGCTCGGTCGATCCGCGCACCAGTTACTCGGGCGGAAAGGATGGGCTTGTCAAAATGCTCAAGCAATATGTCGAGGCCGGGGCGCGCGGCTTCGGCGAGCACAAGCCAGGCGTCAAGATCGACGACCCGCGCAATATGGCACTGTACGGCGCTTGCGCCGAGTTGCAGTTACCAGTGCTCTTTCACCTCGACAACGAGCGCAACATGGATGCTCCCGGGCTGCCAGGTCTGGAGAACGTCCTGCGCGAGTATCCGACGCTCACGATGATCGGGCACGGGCCCGGCTGGTGGGCATCGATCGGCGGCGGCACCACGGCCGCGGACCTGGCCGGCTATCCGCGCGGCGACGTCGCGCCGGGCGGCGCCATCGACCGCCTGATGGACAAGTACCCCAACCTGTACGGCGACCTGTCGGCTGGCAGTGGCGCAGGCGCGATCAAGCGCGATCTGAAATTCGGCCGCGAGTTTCTCGTGCGGCGGCAGGATCGACTGATGTTCGGCACCGACTTCCTCGCGCCCGGTCAAG